>JALRCL010000349.1 GCA_023268575.1 Patulibacter sp. | reverse complement strand
TCCATGCCAGAATCGTATTATCGCCAACTGGGATTGGCAACATGGCACGATAGGTTCGACGCCCGCCGACGTGTACGGTGCCGACGAGGGCGAGAGGAACGATGGCAGCAGCGCGCGAGACGAGCATCCGACGGGGCATCGAGACCCTCCTGGCCCTCGGGACCCCCGAGGCCAGCGAACGGGGCGGCCTGGGCGTGACCCGCATCTCCGAGATGCTCGGGCGGGAGAAGAGCCAGGTGTCCCGCGCCCTCAAGGCGCTCGCGGAGTACGGCCTGGTCGAGCGCAACCGCGACGCGCTGACCTACCGCCTCGGCTGGCGGATCTACGCGATGGCGCAGATGGCCGGTGAGGCGCGCTTCCTCGAGGAGGGCGGGCCGGTCCTCACGCGGCTCGTGCAGCGCCTCGAGGAGCGCGGCCACCTCTCCGTGCTCCAGGGCGCCGAGGTCCTGACGATCCTCTCGGAGTCCCCGAGCCGCACCGTCGAGGCCGTCGGCTGGGTCGGGCGGATCACCCCGGCGTTCTGCTCCTCGGCCGGCCGCGCCCTGCTCATGGACCACAGCGAGGCCGACGTGCGCGCGCTGCTGGAGGGCACGCCGCTGGAGGCCCGCAGCCCCACGACCGTCACCACGATCGACGAGGTGATCGAGCGGATCGCCGTGGCCCGCGAGCTCGGTGCCGCGGTCGTCGACGAGGAGTTCGAGCAGGGGCTCGTCGCCGTCGCCGCGCCGGTCCGCGACGGGCGGGGACGGATCGTCGCGGCGATCAACCTCTCCGGACCGCGGTTCCGGTTCCACGCGCACGTCGACGAGGCCGTCGAGGCGGTCCGCGCGAGCGCGGCCGAGCTCTCCAGCGTGCTCGCCGGCCAGCGCCCCGACGACGAGGCGGGCGTCCCGGCCGCCGTCGCCGACCCCGAGGACTGAGCCCGGGCCCACGCCATCGCGATCAGTGGCTCACGGCCGCGGCCGCGAGCTCGGAGACGAGCTGGTCGGTCGCGAACCGCTCGAGGCCGAACGGCGCGATGAGGTCGGGGGTCCGCTGGGTGTGGACGAGCTCGGCGAGCGTCGCGCCGACGATCGGGGCGGCCTTGAAGCCGTAGGTCCCCCAGCCGGCGCTGATGTGGAGGTTCTCGATCTCGGTCCGCCCGAGGATCGGGCTGTAGTCGGGGCTCAGGTCGCAGAGCCCGGCCCACGAGCGGAGGATCCGCACGCGCTCCAGCTGCGGGAAGAGCTCGAGCATGTTCCGCGAGAGCTCGGTGAGGAAGTTCGCCGTGCCCTGCATCCGGTACGTCGTCCACGGCTCGATCTCCGAGCCCATGACGAGCTCGCCGCGATCGGACTGGCTGACGTAGACGTGCATCTGCGAGCTCACCACGACGGTGTCGAGGAACGCCTTCAGCGGCTCGGTGACGCACGCCTGGAGGATGTGCGTCGTGATCGGCAGCTCGATCCCGGCGAGCGCGGCCGTCTCGCTGCTCCACCCCGCCGTGCAGACGAGCACCGTGCCCGCGCGGACCGGCCCGCGGGAGGTCTCGACCGCGTCGATCCGGTCCCCTCGCCGGCGGAACCCCAGGACGTCGGTGCCCTGGTGCAGCTCGGCGCCCCCGCGGTCCGCGCCGCGGGCGAACCCCCAGACCACCGCGTCGTGCCGGATGACGCCACCCGGCGGGTGGTGCAGCGCGCCGAGCACCGGGTGGTGCGCATCGGGCGAGAG
>JALRCL010000442.1 GCA_023268575.1 Patulibacter sp. | reverse complement strand
TCCCGGCGCCGCTGCGCGGCGTGAACCTGCCCAACCCGCTCGGGCGCCGCGCGCTCGTCGTCGGCGCCGGCTCGTTCGGCACCGCCGTCGCCGTGCTGCTCGCGCGCGGCGGGTTTCGCACGACGCTCCAGACGCGAACCGCCCAGCAGGCCGAGCTGCTGCGCCGCGACGGCGAGAACGCCCGCTACCTGCCCGGCGTCGAGCTGCCGGCGAACCTCCGGATCGAGCCGATCGACGCCGGCCCCGGGCGTGCGGAGTTCGTCTTCCTCGGCGTGCCGTCGGCGCACCTCGGCGACGCGGTCGCGCGGCTCGAGGCCGACGGGCTGGACCGGCGCGCGAAGGTCGTGTCGCTGAGCAAGGGGCTCGTCCCGCCGCACGGGATCCCGCCGACGGTGCTGTTGGCGGAGCGGTTCGGCAGCGCCCGCGTGGCGTGCATCGGCGGCCCCGCGCACGCGAAGGAGATGGTCACCCAGGGCGCCGGCCTCGTCGCCTCCTCCGCCGACGAGGAGCTCGCCGCGACGATCGCGGCGGTCTTCCTGCGCGCCGGCGTCGTCTGCGAGCACACGGACGACCCGGTGGGCGTCGAGCTGGCCGGTGCCGCGAAGAACGCCGCCGCGCTCGCCGCCGGCGCGACCGAGGGCCAGGGCCTGAACGCCGCCGGCGCCGCCGCCGGCCACATCTTCAGCGAGGTCTGGCGGCTCGCCGAGCGGCTCGGCGCGCAGCCGGTGAGCTTCATCGGCCTGGCCGGCACCGGGGACCTCGTCGCCACCGCCCTCGCGCCGCAGAGCCGCAACCGCCGGGCCGGCGAGCTGCTGGCCGAGGGCGTGCCGACCGCCGAGATCCCGGCGCGGGTCGGCCAGGCGATCGAGGCGTTCGAGTCGGTGCCGCTGCTCGCCTCGGCCCTGCGCCGGTACGGCATCGACGCGCCGGTGACGACCGGCCTCGTCCAGCTCATCCAGGGGACGCTGCCGCTGCCCGCGTGGGTCGGGCTCGTGCGCACGACGGTGCCGCCGCCCGGGCGCTGGAGCGCCGGGGAGCCGGGTCGCCTGCGCCGCTGGTGGAACGGGCTGCTCCGGTTCCTGCGGATCCGGCGGGACCCGCCGTCGCTCGACGCGGCGCCGTCGACGACCGCCGTCGAGGGCTCGGCGGTCGAGGAGGCCCCGGCGCTGTCCGTCGGGACCGACGCCGCGCCCGGCGAGGCGCCGGACGCACCGTCGCCGGCCGAGCGCTGAGCGCGCGGCGCCGGCGAACCGGGGGGCGGCTCCACGCCCCGTTCACGGGTCCCCCGCCCAGTGCGCCTAGAGTGAGGGGCGTGTCACCCGCTCCGCGCCGTACGAAGATCGTCGCCACGATCGGCCCCGCCAGCCGGGACCCCGACGTCCTCGTCCGGATGATCCACGCGGGCATGGACGTCGCGCGGCTGAACTTCAGCCACGGCAGCCACGAGGACCACGCCGAGACGGTGCGGCTCGTGCGCGAGGCGGCCGAGCGCGCCGGCCGGCCGGTCGCGATCCTGCAGGACCTCCCGGGCCCGAAGATCCGCCTCGGCCAGGTCGAGCCGGAGGTCGTCGACCTGCGCGAGGGCGACCTCGTGACGCTGCGCTCGGGCAACGTCGAGGACGTCGGCGACGAGCGGTCGCTCGTCGTGGCCTGGGACCGCTTCGCCGACGCCGTCGAGCCGGGCGAGGAGGTCCACCTGGCCGACGGCATCGTCCGGCTGAAGGTCGAGGCCGTCCGCACCGGCGAGGGCGAGGCCGACTGCCGCGTCGAGCTCGGCGGCCCGGTGTCGAGCCGCAAGGGCGTGAACCTCTCCGGACCCGCGGACCTCCTGCCCGCCGTGCCGGAGGAGGACCTCGCCCACGTCGCCGCCGGCCGGCAGATGGGCGTCGACCTCGTCGCCGTGTCGTTCGTGCGGCGCCCCGAGGACATCGAGATGCTGCGCTCGAAGACCCGCTGTCCGCTGATCGCGAAGTTCGAGAAGCCGCAGGCGATCGAGAACGCCGAAGCGATCGTCCGCGCCGCGGACTGCATCATGGTCGCCCGCGGCGACCTGGGGATCGAGCTGCCGATCGCCCGCGTGCCGCGGGTACAGAAGGAGCTCATCGCGATGGCCGGCGCGCTCGCGCGGCCCTCGATCACCGCGACGCAGATGCTCGAGTCGATGGTCCACAGCGCCCGTCCGACGCGCGCCGAGGTCACCGACGTCGCCAACGCGATCCTCGACGGCACCGACGCCGTGATGCTCTCCCAGGAGAGCGCCGTCGGGCGCTATCCCGTCGAGGCCGTGCGGACGCTCGCCGAGGTCGCCGTCGAGACGGAAGCCGTCGCGCCGACGTGGGACTGGAACCAGCGCCGGGTCCGCCGCGACAGCGCCGACCCGTCGTGGGCCGTCGCGCGCAGCGCGGTCGCGGTCGCCCAGGAGCTCGACGCGGCCGCGATCGTCGTCCCGACGCTCTCGGGGCGCTCGGCGCGCCTCGTGTCCGCCCACCGTCCCGACCGGCGGGTGATCGCGCTCTCGCCGAGTCGCGAGACGGTCGCGCGCTGCAACCTCATGTGGGGCGTCGAAGGCGCGATGATGGCCCACCTCATTGAGGATCACCTGCAATTCGGCTACGGCGAGACCTCAGAGTCCCCGCTGCACTGACCGGCTCAGGGTTCTTCCTAGGCGGGCGGCACCAGGGTCCCGGCGAATACCTGCCAATGAAAGCATCGCAATAGTCATACAAATGGCTGCTGCTGGACTTCTC
>JALRCL010000265.1 GCA_023268575.1 Patulibacter sp. | reverse complement strand
AGCACGCCACGCAGCTCGTGAGCGTCGACGGGATCGACGTCGTCGACCTCGAGGACGTCCCCGGGCTGTTCGAGCAGCCGCTGCCGCGCCTGACGTTCGCGACGCTCCCGGCCGAGGGCCGCTGGCTCGAGCCGCTCGGCGACCTCTAGCCGCGGGCGCCGCCGCTCGCGGGCGACCACCCCGGCGTCCGCACCGGATCCGCCGTCAGCCCTCGAGGCGCTTGCGACCGCCCGGCAGGCGATCGGCGACGCGGGCGAGCGGGCCGACGGCGCGGCCGAGGCTCTCGGCGGCCTGGTGCATGTCCGACACGACGCCCTCCAAGCCGTGCAGCAGCGGCGTGAGGTGCACGAGGTGGTGGTCGATCCCGCGGACCTCCTCCTCGACCGCCCGGACGCGCTCGGGGAGCTCCGGCAGGACGCGGACCGCGTCGACGAGCTCCGGCAGGACGTCGGCGATGTCGGCGAGGCGCTCGAGCGGCCCGCCGGGGGCGAGCAGCCGCTCGACGGCGCCCTCCTCCGCCAGCAGGCGGTCCAGGACGCCCCCGGGCTCGATCAGCCGGTGGACGAGGCCGCCGGGCTCCAGCACGCGGTCGAGCGTGCCCTCGCTCGCCGCTAGCCGCTCGACGAGCCCGTTCGGGGCGAAGAGCTGCTCGACGATCCCGTGCTCGTCGAGCACGCGGTCCAGCAGGCCGTCCTCGCGGGTGACGCGGTCCAGCGGCCCGTCGACGGCGAGCAGGCGATCCAGCGGCCCGCCGGGCACGAGCAGTCGCTCGAGCGGCCCGTCGAGGCCGATCAGCCGCTCGACCGCGCCGCCGTCGGCGAGCAGCCGGTCCAGCGGCCCGTTCCGGGCGAGGAGACGATCCAGCGGCCCGCCGCTGGAGAGCGCCCGGCCGAGCGGCTTGTCGTCGGCGGTGAGCACCGCGAGCTGCTCGAGCCGCGCGAGCGGACCCTGGGGGTCGGCGAGCCGCGCGAGCTGGTCCAGCGCGCCGCCCGCCGAGAGGATCTCCTCCAGCCGCTCGCCGAGCCCGCCGGGTCGGCGCAGCGGGCCGGTCGGCGCGAGCGCGTCGCCGGTGGCCAGGACGATCCGGCCGGCCGCCACGCCGACGCGGACGGGGAGCAGGGCGAGCGCGAGCGGTCCCATCGGAGCCGACGGTACCCGCCGCGACGGCGGCCGATGCGGGCAGCGGACGGGCCGCCCCGGGTCGCGCACTAAGCTGCCCGCCATGTTCGACCGCATCGACCACCTCGGCGTGGCCGTCGCCCCCGAGGACCTCGAGGACCAGATCGCCCTCTACCGCGACGTGCTCGGCCTCGAGCTCGTCCACCGCGAGACGATCGAGGAGCAGGGCGTCGAGGCGGTCCTCTTCGACGTCGGCGAGAACCACGTCGAGCTCATCTCGCCGCTCGGCCCGGACACCGGCGTCGCGAAGTTCATCGCGAAGAACGGCCCCGGGCTGCACCACATCGCCTACCAGACGACCGACATCGACGGCGCGTTGGCGACGCTCCAGGAGCGCGGCGTGGCGCTCATCGACGAGCAGGCCCGCCGCGGCATCCGCAACAGCCGCGTCGCGTTCGTCCATCCGAAGTCGACCGGCAAGGTGCTGACCGAGCTCACCGAGCCGGCGCACCACTGAGCCGCGATCCCGCACCCCCGAAGGAGAACCCCGTGTCCGACGACAAGCTCCGCGTCAGCATCGGCCTGGACAGCGCCCCGCCGGTCGCGGTGCGCCTGACCAAGGACCAGCTGGCGACGCTGCGCAAGGCGCTCGACCAGGGCGGCTGGACCGAGGTCGAGGCGGAGGACGCCACCGTCCACCTGAACCTCGACAAGGTCGTCTTCCTGCGCGTCGACAAGGACGAGCCGAAGATCGGCTTCGGCCTGTAGGGCCCCGGCGCCGCGTCCCCGGGGCGCGGCGCTACTTCAGCCGGCAGAGCGGCCCGGAGTCGTCGAGGCAGCGCAGGAGCTCGCCGCGGGCGTAGCGCCCGGCGTTGGAGTCCTCGCGCTCGACGATCCGCGGGTCGGTGCGGTCCAGGCAGTCGGCGTTGTCGTCGGTGTCCTTCGCGACGTAGACGCAGTACCGGGTCACCTCGCTCAGCCGCTCGCTGCCGCCGTTGTCGTCGGGCGGCCCGCTCGCGAGCGACCCGAGCACCGCGACGAAGACGACGATCATCGGCAGCGCGCCGAAGAGGAGCAGCAGCACGAGCTTGTTGCGCGACCGGTCGCGGTCGGCCGAGGCGAAGCCGTCGCGGGCGCGCTGCAGGTGGTCGGCCAGCGGCGGGTACCCGTCGGCGGCCGGACGCTCGGCCGGCGGCGGCGCGTCGGGGGCGGAGGCCGCGGGGTCCCGCCCGTCCTCGCGCGCGGTGCC
>JALRCL010000243.1 GCA_023268575.1 Patulibacter sp. | reverse complement strand
ATGCCGATCGTCATGCGGGTGCTGTCGACGGTCGGCATCGCCGCGATGCTCTGGGTCGGCGGGCACATCCTCCTCGTCGGCCTGAAGGACCTCGGGGCCCACTGGCTCTACGACCGCGTCCACCACCTCGAGGAGGAGGTCCACCACGCGCTCGGCGCGATCGGCGGCGTCGGCGGGTGGCTCACGAACACCGCCGCCTCGGCGCTGCTCGGGGTCGTCGTGGGGGCGGTGATCGTGGCGGTGCTCCACCGCATCCACGCGGGCGGGCACGGCCACGGCGAGCCGGGGAGCGAGGGCGCCGCGCCCGCTTGAGGCCGCCGGGGCCGCTCCGCGGCTCCCGGTCGGGGAGCGCGACGCCCGTGCACGGCGACGGCGGAGCCTGCCGCGGGCCGCGGGGCGTCAGCGCGCCGGCATCGGGGCCGCGTCGCCGCGCGGGGGCGACGGGCCGAGCGGCAGGGCGGCGACCCGCGCGTCGCGGCTGACGGCGGCGATCTCGCCGGGGAGCGCGGCGAGCGCGACGTTCGTGGAGAAGCCCTGCGGCGCGTCGAGCGGCCGGAAGAAGTCGTCGAAGTGGCCGGCGACGACGACGGCGGGGTCGAGGCGGGGGAGGATCCGCTCCCAGTAACGGTCGGTGAACGAGCGCCCGGCGATCCCGGCGAGGAAGACGTCGACCCCACCCGCGGGCAGCTCGTCGTCGAGGAGGTTCGCGCTGCCCTGGTGGTAGAGCGTGCAGCCGGCGACGGCGATCCGGATGCCGAAGACCGCGCCGCAGCGGTAGGCGCCGGGGGAGAGGTGGTCGAGGTGCTCGCAGGACAGCGCGCCGTCGAACGGCACGCGCAGGCCCAGCAGGAGCTTCGAGTGCAGGCTCGGGACGAACGAGACGCGGAACGGGCCGAGCTCGATCTCCCGGTGCGGCTCGACCTCGACGGCCCGGTCGGCGAGGCCGTGCAGCGCCATGAGCCGCACGAGCGAGTCCGACCCGTAGGCGCGGGCGCCCAGGCGCCGGGCGAGCAGCGGGACGTCGATCGCGTGGTCGAAGTGGGTGTGGCCGACGAGGATGCCGACGACGTCGCCGAGGTCGCGGTCGACGACGACGTCCTGCCGCCGGGCATCGCCGACCGCCGGCCGCCGGTGCAGGACGTCCGCCAGCGGCACCCGGCTGAGGTACGGGTCCAGCAGGAGCGTCGCGCCCTCGTACGTGAGGCGGTAGCCGGCGGTACCGAGCCACTCGAGCTCCAGGCCGGCCGGCAGCCCGAGCGGCTCGCGGACGAGGTCGGCGAGCACCGCGCCGTCGCGCTGCTCGCGCGCCTCGCGCCGCCGGACGAAGCGGGCGAGGCTCGCGAGGTGCTCGGCGGTGCGACGGATCGTCGGTCGGTCGCGCACCGCTCGAACGCTGCCACGGACCGGTGCTTCGGCGCAAGCGAGCGGGCCGACGGCAGGGCCGGGCGCAGGGGCACGGGGCGACCCTGGACCGGGCGCCGGTCGGGAGCGGGCACCAGCAGGGGGGAGGGGCCGGGACGACGAGTGGGCCGCCCTCGCCGTACCGTGTCGATCCGGGACCGCCCCGCCGGGCGGCCCGAGAGGACCATCTTCGTGCGCTCGACCGACGTGGTGATCATCGGCGCCGGCGCCGCCGGCCTCATGTGCGCGCTCACCGCCGCGGCGCGAGGCCGTCGCGTGCTCGTGCTCGAGAGCTCGAACAAGCCGGGCAAGAAGATCCTCATGTCCGGTGGTGGTCGCTGCAACTTCACGAACATGCATGCGGAGCCGGCGAACTACGCCTCCCGCAACCCGCACTTCTGCAAGTCGGCCCTGGCGCGGTACACGCCGTGGGACTTCCTCGCGATGGTCCACGAACACGGCGTGCCGTACCACGAGAAGAAGCTCGGGCAGCTGTTCTGCGACAACCGGTCCAAGGACATCCTCGAGATGCTCCTGACGGAGTGCCGGCGCGGCGGGGTGGCGCTGCACGTGAAGACCGCCGTCCAGCGGATCACGCGCGCCGGGGCGGGATACGAGCTGCGGACCGACCTGGGGGAGGTGGCCGCGGAGTCGGTGGTGATCGCCACCGGTGGCCTCTCGATCCCGACGCTCGGCTCGACCGGCTTCGGCTACGACGTCGCGCGCGAGTTCGGCCACGACGTCCTCCCGACGCGTGCGGGCCTCGTCCCGTTCACCATCACCGACCGGCTGAAGCAGCTCTGCACCGAGCTGTCCGGGACCTCGGCGGACTGCACCGCCGCCTGCAACGGCGAGAGCTTCCGCGAGAACCTCCTCTTCACGCACCGCGGCCTGAGTGGGCCGGCGATCCTCCAGATCTCGTCGTTCTGGCACCCCGGGGACACGGTCGAGATCGACCTGCTGCCGGACCGCGACGCGCACGCATGGCTCGCCGACCAGCAGGCGGCGCGCCCCGACGCGGAGTTGCGCACCGTCCTCGCCGAGGTCTTCACGAAGCGGATGGCGGCGCTGCTCGCCGAGCAGTGGTTCGGGTCCAAGCCGATGAAGCGCTACGCGCCGCCCGAGCTCGCGGCGGTCGCCGAGCGACTCCGCGCCTGGCGCATCGTCCCGGGCGGCACGGAGGGCTACCGGACCGCCGAGGTGACGCTCGGCGGCGTCGACACCCGGGAGATCTCGCCGAAGACGATGGAATCGCGGCGCAGCCCCGGGCTGTTCTTCATCGGGGAGGTCCTCGACGTGACCGGTCACCTCGGCGGCTTCAACTTCCAGTGGGCCTGGGCGTCGGGCCACGCTGCCGCACAGGTCGCGTGAGGTCCGGGAGGTCGGCGCGCGGGCGCGCCGGAGGGGCCCGCGGTGGTGCGCGGGGCGGTGCCAGCGACCGGGAGGACGGCGAAGGCGGGACCGCCGCGCGAGCGACGCGGTGGGGTCATCCGTCGACGCGTGTCGGCGCGGCCTTCGGTTCCGTGGCCGGGTTGCCGATAGGGGACGGATGACGGGCGAACCCGCGTCCACGGACCCCGAGCTCGAGACCGGCACCGCCGGGGCGAGCGCCCGCCGGGAGCACGAGCGGCGTCGGGCCGGCCGGGAGCGTCGGGTGCGCGAGCGTCATCCGCGCATCGGCGGGGCGCTGCTGGCCTTCGGGGCCGAGCCGGGGCACGAGGCGGCGTGGGCGCGCGGCGCCCGCGGCGAGGAGCACGTCGCCGCCGTGCTGCGGACGCGGCTGCGACCGGAGGCGGTCGCGTTGCACGACCGGCGGATTCCCGGGACGCGCGCGAACATCGACCACCTGATCGTCGCGCCGTCGGGGATCTGGGTGGTCGACACGAAGCGCTACACGGGCCGGGTCGCCGTGCACGCGCCGCTGCTCGGCGCCGCGAGGCTCACCATCGCCGGCCGGGACCGGACGAAGCTCCTCGACGGCCTCGCCAAGCAGGTCGCGCTCGTGACCGATGCCGCGGCGGCGCTCGCGCCCGGCGTCCCGGTCCACGGCGCACTGTGCGTCGTCGACGCGGACCTGCCGCTGCTCGGCACGCTGACGATGCGCGGGTTCCCGCTGCTGCACCCCAAGCCGCTGGCCAAGCGCATCAACCAGGGCGACGCCCTCGACGCCGAGCGGGTGCGCGGGACCGCCGTCGCGCTCGCCGAGCGGTTCCCCGTCGCCTGAGCGCTCGCTACCGGCTGACGCCTCGACGTCCGTCCTGCCGGTCCGATCAGCGCGGGTCGAGGTCCTGCGACGGGCCGGCACGGTACGTCGCAGCTGCCTGCCGCACATGTACGCGCGACCTCTACCGGGCGGTGCCCACGGCACGCGCTGCGGAGCCATCGGCTGGCTGGTGCGTGCGATGCGCCGTGTGCGCAGACGAGGGCGCGGCCGGGCAGCTCCGCCTGGACGTCTGATCGGTCGGGTTGCGAGGCGTCCACGGCGGCCGCTTACGCTGGCGCGATGCCTACGCACAAGTCGATCCCGGAGCGGTACCCGGTCATCGAGCACATGGAGCGCCGACTAGGCCGGCGAGTGAACCGGAACGCGGGAGTTCCCGATCGCGATCGCTCAGACGCGTCCGTCGTCGCGAGCGTTCTGGTCGGTCTCGCTGGCGGGGGCTTCGTCCTGGCCGTGCTGATGCTCTTCGTCGGCTGACGTCGGCGTCGGTCGTACGACCGGACGATGACCTGGTGGGACACGCCGCCCGGATTCGCCCGCAGGTTCGATGCGACTCCTGCCTCGAAACCTTCGAGTCTCAGTCGGACGGTCATCCCGCGCGGAGCGTGACCGTCGCGTAGAGGTGCTCCGCGCGGCCAAGCGCGTGAAGCGCAAAGCGGCGAATCGCCGGTAGCCCCCCGGGTTCCGCGCCTCTTCTGCGCGCGATAATCGATCTTATGACGACCTGGGGTGGAGGATCGCCGTCGGAGCCGCCAGGCCACGGCCGCCCCTCGGCGTCGTGGCCATGGCGGGCTCTCAGCGCTTCAGCCGGATGCGGACGGTCCGGGTGGTCGTCGTCCTCCCGGTCTGCGCGATCGTCGCGGTCACGGTGACGACCACCGGCTTGCGGACCCGCGCCAGCGCGCGCCGGGCCGCGGCGGTCAACCGGAGTCGCAGGACCGCCGAGCCGGCCTTCCTCAGGCGCAGCGACCCGCTCGCGATCTCGACGTGCTGCAACCGATGGCACAACGGCAGACGGCGCGCGTCATTCTGAGCGTCACGACGCTCGATGCCGAATTGGCTCGGACACTGGAGCCGCGGACCAGTTCGCCGATCGCTCGGCTGCGGACGATC
>JALRCL010000111.1 GCA_023268575.1 Patulibacter sp. | reverse complement strand
ATGCCCGGGCGTCTCGCAGGCCGATCGTCGGGCCCGACGCGTGCTCGAGCGGGCCGCGTGCCCGCCGTCGACGGCTCGACCCGACGGATGCGGCGAGCCGTCGCGGCGATCGTCTCTCGGCGCCCGGACGGACCCGCCCTGGGGAGCGCGCGGCCGCGTCGGACGACCCGGCCGTGCGACATCGGAGGCCGGTCGCGGCGGCACGGCGCAGCGCCCGTCGCGCTCCGCCCGGCGGCCGGCGTGCGCGGGGCGGCCTGGGGCCCGGGGGCGTTCGGGGGCCGTGGGCCGATCCGTGGGCCAGCGTGCGACCCGTGGGGCCGGCGTGCGACCCGTGGGGCCGGCGTGCGGGACCACAGGGCCGGCGTGGGGACCGGCCGTCGCCGCGCTGGGCCGTCGCCGCGCCGGTTCCTGGTCGGCGCGTCCCGCACCCGCCGGCGGGTGCGGGACGGCTGGGGCGCTAGCCCTGGTCCTTCAGGCGCTGCTTCGCGGCGGCGACCGTCTCCAGCGCCTCCTCGCGAGAGCGGAAGCCCTGCACCTCGACGACCTTGCCCTCGGGCTGCTTGTAGATCTCGAAGAAGTGCGAGATCTCGGTCTTCAGCTGCTGGGAGATGTCGTCGAGGGTCTCGACGCCCTTCCAGTTCGGGTCGGAGACCGGGACGCAGATGACCTTGTCGTCGACCTCGCCCTGGTCGATCATCTTGAACAGGCCGATGACGCGGACCGGGATCCGGACGCCCGGGAACGTCGGGTCGGAGACGAGCGTCACGGCGTCCAGCGGATCGCCGTCCTCGCCGAGCGTGTCGGTGATGAACCCGTAGTCGGCGGGGTACACGACCGACGAGTACAGGTAGCGGTCGAACACGATCGCCCCGACCTCGGGGTCGTACTCGTACTTGTTGCGCGATCCCTTGGGGATCTCGACGAACATCAGGAGATCGGACACGCGGGGATTCTACGTCGGGGCCGGGCCTCCGGGCGTCTCGGTGGTCCTGGCGCGAGACGGCCCCGCGCGGATCGCGCCGCCGTGCGGCGGTCCGCTCCCCCGAGGCCTGCGGCCCGCCGGCGGCACCCCCTCGGCATCGCGGGGTCGACGGCGTCCGCGCGCAGCCGATCCTCGCCCGTCGGCCACCGCCGCTCGTCCGGGTTTCACCGAGCGGAGGCCGACCGGCGCGCGCAGCGCGCGATACTGGAGCGGTGAGCACCGAGCAGGCCACCGCCAACGACAGCATCAACGCGATCCGCACGCTCTCGATCGACGCGATCGAGGCGGCGAACTCGGGTCACCCCGGGCTGCCGCTCGCGTTCGCCCCCGTCGCCTACCTGCTCTACGCGGAGCGGATGAAGCACGACCCGGCCGACCCGCTGTGGCCGGACCGCGATCGCTTCGTGCTCTCCGCGGGGCACGGCTCGATGCTGCAGTACGCCGCGCTCCACCTGTCGGGCTACGACCTGAGCCTCGACGACCTCAAGGCGTTCCGCCAGTGGGGCGCCAAGACGCCCGGGCATCCCGAGCGCGAGTTCCACGTCCCGGTCGGGGACGACGGCAAGCCGCAGCCGGGCGCGACGCCGCTGCCCCTGACCCCCGGCGTCGAGGTCACGACCGGGCCGCTCGGGCAGGGCATCTCGAACGCCGTCGGCATCGCCGCCGCCGAGCGGTACCTGCGCGAGACGTTCGGCCCCGAGGTCCAGGACCACCGGACGTACGTCATCGCCTCCGACGGCGACCTCATGGAGGGCGTCTCGGCCGAGGCCTCCTCGTTCGCCGGGCACGTCGGACTCGGCCGCCTGATCGTCCTCTACGACGACAACTCGATCTCGCTCGACGGCCCCACGTCGCTCTCCTTCGACGAGGACGTCGAGGCGCGCTACCGGGCCTACGGGTGGCAGACCCTGCGCGTCGACGACGCGAACGACCTCGACGCGCTGCGCTCCGCGCTGGACGAGGCCGAGGCCGAGGAGTCCCGGCCGACGCTCATCCACGTGAAGTCGATCATCGGCTGGCCGGCGCCGAACAAGCAGGGCACGCACAAGGCCCACGGCTCGCCGCTCGGGGCCGACGAGTCCCGCCTGACGAAGCAGGCGCTCGGCGTCGATCCCGACGCGACGTTCTCCGTCCCGGCCGGCGTGTACGACCAGTTCCGCGCGGGCAACCGCGGGCCGGCCGAGCACGCGGCGTGGCAGGAGCGCTTCGCCGCCTGGCGCGACGCGGACGCCGACCGCGCCGCCGCGTGGGACGCCGCCTGGGCC
>JALRCL010000107.1 GCA_023268575.1 Patulibacter sp. | reverse complement strand
CCGGCACCTCCAGCCGCACCGCCCCGGCGCTGCCGCGGTACGCGCGCACGTCCGACGCCCCGAGCGGCGCGTCGGCGCTCGCCGTCGGCAGCGGGCGCCCGTGCAGCCGCCCGCCGGTACGGACCCAGCGCCAGCGCGCGCCGTCGAGCGGCTTCTGCCAGACGCCGACCCGGCCACGTGCGTCGCGGCCCTCGACCCGCAGCAGGCGCTGCGGCTCGTCCGTGCCGGTGATCGCGACGGTGATCGCGTCGGTCACCGGGCGCCCGATCGCCGGCTGGCGACGCCATCCCGGCAACGGCAGGCGGATCGCGGTCCACGGCGTCCGCGAGCCGTAGCCGTACTGCAGCAGCAGCGTGTTGGCGCCCGAGAGGTCGAAGTCGTAGCTGCGCGTCCAGAGCTCGCCGTGCGGGCCGATCGCCATGACGGTCGCCCCGGCCGCCGCGATCCCCGCGACGCGCGCGCGGCCCTGCTCCGGCGCGCAGAGCTCGTAGGAGCCGTCGGTCGGCAGCCACGGGTCGTCGTAGGTGATCCGGCGGCCGCCCTCGCGGACCTCGTAGAGCGTGCCGGCGCCCGCGGTCCGGCGCAGCCCGCCCGACGCGTCCCGGAAGCGGTAGTCGCCGGCGGTCGAGGAGAGCGACCACGCGACCGTGTCGCGTGGCAGCAGGACGCCCTCGCCGAAGCCGAGGATCGGCCCCCACCGCATCGTCCAGTCCAGGGCGGCCGGTCCGCGGTCGGCGTGCGAGGTCGCGAACACGCGGCGGTCCTCCGCGACGACCACGAGCCAGTCGCGGTCGGTGTCCAGCTCGCGGATCCGCCCGGCGAAGCACGCCGGAACGACGACGCGCCGCCATCCGCCGGCCGCGGTGCTGCCCCGGCGGCGGCTGCGGGCGAAGAGCTCGCCGTCGAGGACCGCGTAGTCGTACCCGCGGTTGAAGGTCTGCGGCGCGGGGCCGCGCGGGACCCGCAGGAGCACCCGCTCCGGCAGCCGGGCGCTCTCCGCGGGCGTCGCGGCGGCGCTGCGCCCCGACTCCGGGTTGCGCCACGTCAGCTGGGGCGTGGCGCGCAGGACGTTGCAGCTGTCCTGGCGCTGGCCGGCCGTCGGCGCCGCGCCCACCGGTGCCGACGAACCGGCCGCCAGCACCACGCCGAGCACGGCCGCCGCCGCGCCTGATCGCCCGCTCCCCATGCCCGCCATCGTGGCAGACGCGCGGTGGCGCACGGGACGGGCGACGGCGCACCGGCGCCGCCGCCCCACGCCTCAGTTCGGCGCGTGCACGCCCGTCGCCGGCGCCCGACGCTCGCGGCCGAAGACCTGCTCGCCGGCCGGTGACCCCGCCGTGCGGACCGCCGCGACGTGCTGGCGCAGCGCGCCGGGGAACGGGCTCGTCGCGGCGTGCCCGCCGTACGGATCCGTCCACCACGTCGGCGGGCCGCCCGCGTTCGCCACCCGGACGTCCCCGAGGTACAGATCGCGGTAGGTGCCGTCGAACGGCGAGTCGGCGGCGTCGAACGCCAGCGGCGTCGTGCGCGCGCCGTCGAGCGTCGCCCGGTCGCAGTCCCCGCCGGAGGCGCGGCGGCCGCTGCCCAGCGTCTCCCAGCAGAGCGCGACGGTCCGCCCGATCGCCGGCGCACCGGCCGACCCGGCCGCGTAGCGGCTCGGGTTGAACACGCCGAACGCCGCGTCGAAGGACGCCAGCGTCCCCCCACCCGGTGCCTCGAGCGCGGAGGACAGGCCCCACTTCTCGTAGAGCGCCCACGCGGAGGTCGTGCGACCGGGCGGGACGAGCACGTCCCGCTCGACGCAGGCGCGATCGGGGATCGACCGGAACCCGGTGCCGGCCGGATAGCCGCCGTCGGTGCTCGCCACGCGGTCGTTCGGGCGACACGAGGGCGTGTACTCCCCGGCCTTGCCGAACCGGCCGACGGTGGACACCAGCAGCTCGGTCCCGTCGCCGCACCGCGCCGCGTAGAGCACCTCGTGGACGTTGTTGGAGAGCGCGTCGGCGGAGTGGCTGCCCTGATGGAACTGCACGAGCACGTCGCAGGAGACCCCGGTCGGCGCGCCGTCGCGGCCGACGAGCGCCACGTCGTCCTGATACTCGACCTTGTAGCCGACGTGGTCCTCGGAGCGCTTGTGCTGGTGCTCCGGCGGCACGCCGGAGCGCGCCGACCACGTCTCGAGCGCCTCGGTGGCGAGCCCGAACGGGAGGCCCGCGTAGCGCTCGCGCCCGGGGAACGCGAGCCGGTCGACGACCCACCGGTACAGGTCCGAGCCCGAGGGGTCGCGACCGTGCTCATGGCCGAACGCGCAGCGCCGCCCGGTGGCCGGATCGACGACCGTCGGCGGATGCCAGGTCGGGTACTTCACGCCGTCCGGGCCGATCACGGCGAACCGGTCGTGGACCTCGCGCGGGCAGGTGTCCTGCACCGAGGGGGTCCAGGCGCGCGTCGAGTAGGAGACCGACGCCGGCGCGACCGGCACGCGCGGAGGCAGGCCGTCGTCGACCGGCTCGTCGACCGGCGCAGTGGGCGTCGTCGCGGCCGGTGCGGTGGTCGTCTCCGCCGGGACCGGCACCGTCGACGCCGGCGCGCCGGTGGCGGGATGATCGCCGTGCCCGTGGTCGTGACCGGGCTGGGCCGTCGTGCGCGCACGGCGCACGACGATCCGCAACGCCGCCCGTGCCCGGCGACCGTCGCGCAGCCGCAGGGCGTACCGGAGCCGCAGGGTCCCCGCGTACGTGCGCGGCGCACGGAAGCGGACGGTCCCCCGGCGGGCGTGCAGGCCCCCGAGCTGCCCGACCGCCGGGGCGGCCAGCAGTGAGCGGCGGGCCTCGCCACGCGTGCCGAGCGCGACGGCCCGCCAGCGCCCGCGGCTGCGGGCGCGGCAGTCCAGCAGGAGCGTCGTCGGCGTGCCGGCCACGACGCGGACGGTGTCGGTCCGGCAGCGGGCCGTCCCCGCGGCCTGCGTCGCCGGCGCCGCGACGAGCGCCGCGACGACGGCCGCCGCGAGCGCGAGGAGGGCGCGGGTCACCGTGCGCTCCCCGTCCGCAGGACGATCCGCTGGTTGCGCGTCGGGCCCTGCCCGTCCGCGGGGGCGAACGTCAGGCGAACGGCCAGGCGGCCGTGGCGGCGCAGCAGGCGACGTCCCGCGGTCGTGAGCGTCAAGCGGGCCTTCGCGGGTCCGCGGGTCCCGACGAGCACCGTGGAGCGGCGGACGACGGCAACCTGCTCCAGACGGCCGGCGACGCGGTATCGCGAGACCGTCCGGGCCGTGATGCGAACCCGGGCGACGGGCCCCGCCGTCCGGCGCAGCGCGAGGGTGAAGCGCGTCCCGCGCACGCGGATGCTCCGGCTCGCGGTCGTCGGCGCGACGGCGCTCGCCGTCGCGCCGACGTCGGCGGGTCGCTCGGCCGGCGCGTCGCCGACCGGGGGCGCGCCGCCCGCCGGCGGCGCCCCATTCCCGCCCGGGTCCGCCGGCGTCGTCGGGGTCGTCGGGGTCGTCGGCGTCGTCGGCTCGTCCGGCACGACGTCCGGCGCGCCCCCGGGCAGCGCCACGACGGTCACCTCGCCGGAGCCGGTCCGCCCACGGCGGACCGCCCCGTCGGAGCCGAGCGCGATCGCCGGTCCACCGTCGCCGGCGACATCGCCGACGAACGCCACCGCGCGTGCCATCCGGTCACCGCGGTGCCGGCCGTCGATCCGGCCGCCCTGGTCAGGGGTCAGCGTCGCCAGGTCCTGCGTCGGGGTGGTGTCGCCGGGGTTGGCCGGCACGAGCGCCGCGCCGGCGGGCCCGAGGGTCGTGGGATCGACGCCTCGCACGAGCCACGCGCCGCCGGTCGAGGCGTCGGCGGAGTAGCCGCCGATCAGCAGGTCGTCGCGGCCGTCGTCGTCGAGGTCGCCCACGCCGGTCACCGCGTACCCGGCGCCGCTGCCGGGCGGTGCGAGCAGCCGGTAGCCGTCGGCGGCGGTGAGCGTCGCGGTGTCGAGCGTCGTCCCCGCCACGGCGCGCCGCCCGAGCAGGACGTAGGCCGCATCGCTGCTGGCGCTCGCGGTGCTGTCGGCGCCGACGAGGAGATCGGCGAGACCGTCGCCGTTCACGTCACCTGCGCGGCCCAGGCCGATGCCGAGGCGATGAGAGGCGAAGGCGCCGCCGGCCGCCAGCAGCACGCCCTGGCGCTGGGCCACGTCGAGCGACCCCCGGGCGGTGCCGTCGATCACCACGACGAGGCCGGCGGCGCTGCGTCCGCTCCCGAAGGCCTGCGCGGTGTGGCTGCCGTAGGCGAGGTCGGGGGTGCCGTCGCCGTTGACGTCGCCGGCGCCGATCAGCGTGATGAGCTGCCCGGCCGAGCCGGTCGCGGGCCCCGGGATGCCGTGGTTGACCCGCATGAGCGTGGAGCCGGGCGCGTCGAGGTCGACCGCAGAGCTCGTGCGGCGCCCGGCGACGACGTAGGCCATGCCCGACCTCGCGGGATCGACCTCGGTGTCGGCGACGTTCGCGCCGACCGCGACCTCGTCGAGCCCGTCGCCGTCGAGGTCGCCGAGACCCGCGACCGCGATGCCGAGGTGGTCGTACTGGGGCTTCTCGGCTCCGGTGATCGCGAAGCCGCGGCTGCCGAGCCGCGCGAGGTCGAGCGTGCCGAGATCGCGCAGGTCCGCCGAGCCGAAGACGACGTACGCCTTGCCGACCGGGACGTCGGAGGCGGTCGAGCGGCCCTCGTAGGGGTAGTTCCACGCGCCGATCGCGAGATCGTCGATGCCGTCGCCGTTCACGTCACCGGCGCACGCGACGCTGAAGCCCGTCTGCGCCCCGGTGCCCGAGCGCCAGGCGGAGGTCTCCTCGCCCTCGATGCGCAGCGACCCGGCGGGTCCGGCGCCGGCGAGGTCGGCGCTGCCGAACGCCGACCCGCCGAAGGTCACGTACGCGGCGCCCTCCCAGGAGATGTCGGCGGGCCGCCGGCTCCACGTCGAGGCGCCGGAGATGACGTCGGATCGTCCGTCGCCGTTCACGTCGCAGGGGCCGTCGGCGAGCGCGCCGCCGACGCCGTCCTCGCCGTCCCCGATGAGCGTCGGCGCCGGTTGCGCGGCGAGGCGCCACGGCGACGACGGCACGCTGTCGGTGGACGCGTCGGTGCCGGTGCGGCCGCTCAGACGCGCCGTCACGACGCTCGGGGAGGCGTTCGTCGTGAACCGCAGGTCCGCCGCGCGCCACCCGGCGCGGAGCGCCCGCGCACGGACGCGAGCCGTGCAGGTGCCGCCGGCCGCCACCGCGCCCGTCGTGCAGGTCTCGTCGACGAGCTCGAAGTCGGCGGCGTCGTCGCCGTCGAGCGCGACGGCCGAGACGGCGATCGGGCCGTTGCCGGTGTTGCGCAGCCGGACCTCGCGCGTGGCGCTCGGCGTCCCCACCGTGCCCTGGGGGAACGCGGTGACCGCCGGGGACGGCGCCGCCGTGCGACCGACGCTCTCCCCGGAGAACGTCGCGCCGACCGGGGAGTAGCCCGCGATCGAGAGGTTCGCGCTCTTCGCCCCGAGCGTCGTGGGGTTGAAGGTCGTCGTGACCGTGCAGCTCTCGCCCTGTGGGAGCGGCGGCGCGGTCGCTGCCGTGGCCGCCGTGGGGCACGTGCCACCCGTGCGGGTGAACCCGGTGCCGGCGGTGACCGCGCCCAGCGCGTAGGCCGCCGAGTCGAGGTTCGTGATCTCGACCGTGCGCTCCGCGCTCGCCGCGAGGTTGTCGGTCGCGGGGAACGCCGTCGCCACCGGCGAGAAGTCGAGGTTGCGACCGACGCCGCGGAAGGTCGCGGACGACGTCACGCCGGCGGCGTCGGAGGTCGTGAAGGCGACGTGCGCAGTGCGCTCCGTTCCGGTGGTCCGCGGGACCATCGCGGTCGAGACCGTGCAGGTCGCGTTCGGCGCGAGCGTCGTCGGCGCGCCGTCGCTGCCGAGGCAGGTGTTCGTCCGGATCCGCCACTCCTGCGGGTTCGCGCCCGCCAGGGCCACGCCGGTGACCTCGAGCGACTCGGTCGCGTGCGTGTTGCGCAGCGTGATCGAGCTGACCGAGCTGCCCTCCTTGCGGAGCTGGACGTTGTTGTGGTTCGTCGTGCTCGGCCCGGTGACGGTCGCCGTGCCCGTCGCGCCGGCGACCGCCGGGAGCAGGAGCGCAGCGATCCCGGCCGTCCCGGCGACCGCGGCGGCTCGGCGTGAACGCGACCCGGTTGGGTGCGCTGGGGTCCTCGATGCCATTGGGCATCCCTCTCTTCGACGTGACGGTCGGCGCGTGCCATCGACCGGAGCCGAGCGCGCGCCGAGCGCAATAGTAGGGATACCTTATTAGGCGTGCCGAATGTGGCGCGTCGCCACCCACGGGAGCCGCCACGCGGCCGCGTCGCTCCCCGGTCAGAGCAGGAAGCCGAGGGTCGGCAGCTCCTGGTCGTGATCGATGAGGACGACCTTCTTGGCCGCCATCCGAAGACCGTCCGGCGTCTCGCGCAACCGCCACTGGACGTCGCCGATCCAGAGCGTCGTTCCGCGCTCGCGCGACTCGCCGACCATGCAGCTGGCCCCGACGAGCAGGTCCCCGCCGTCACGGCCCAGCAGCTCGACGTTGGTGATCAGCCGCCGCAAGCGCGAGGCCGGGGTCTGGGCGAACCGCTTGCCCGTCTTCAACTGCTTGATGCGGGTCGCGATCCGGGAGCGGTTGTCGTAGATGATCGACATCCGGCCGCGCGGATCCGCGTCGGCGTCCTCGCCCGGCACCCAGTAGATCGCGTCGTCGGTCCAGAGCGCCTCCCACGCGTCGTAGTCGTGAGCGTCGGCCAGGCGCGCCTCGCGGAAGACGAACCGCTCGGCGTCGCGCAGGAGCGCGTCCTGGCGGCGGAAGGCCGCGCAGCCACGCTCGCCGCCGGGCGCCCCGTCGGCTTCCTCCCCCGCCATCGGCCGGCTCGCCGCCGGGCTCATCGCCCGGTCTCCATCAGCTCGCGGTAGTGCCGCCAGATCGCACGCTGCGGCAGCTCGTCGGTGTTGTTGGAGATCGGGTAGCCGCGCTCGTCGACCCGCTCGCGATGCAGGCCGCGCTTGAGCACGAGCCACTCCGGGTCGCTGGCGGCGACGCCGCGCTGGGCCCGTTCGTACATCTCGCCGTCGTCGGCCAGCAGGAAGCCCGCCGGGCCGACGGAGCCAACCGCCTGCTGCAACAGGCGCCGGTTCATGTCCGGCGCGCCCTTGAGCTGGATCGCGGTGACCTCCATCACCGTCCGGTCCACGGCGACCGGGCGCAGGACGAACAGCTGGATCTCGGCGATGAAGAGGTTCGGGAAGATCATCGCGTGGGAGGAGCCGTCGACGAGCAGCGCGTCGGCCTCGGCGCCGTAGCGCCGGCGCATCGCTGCCACGTAGTCCGGCACGCGGTCCGGGGTCGTCCCGAACCAGCCCAGCGGCTGGTTCAGCGCGCGAAAGGCCGGCCGCAGGTCGTTCTCGGTGTGGCCGCCGCCGAGATCGCGGCAGACCGCCTCGGTCTTGTCGCCGTAGAGCGCCGGGATCCCGCTCTCGGCGACCTCGAAGATCGACGAGTGGGTGAACTGCGGGTGGTAGCCGTCGGTCTCGTTCTCCAGCAGCATCTTCCAGTTCGCGCGGACCCCGTGCCGCAGCCAACCGGTCGTCAGCTCGACCTCGCCCTCGGGCGAGAGCCGGCAGACGCGGTCGATCGCCTCCGCCGCACCGCCAAGGTGCTCCAGCAGGCTCGGCCCGTTCTCGGCCATCGAGCCGAACACGAACCCGCGGTGCTCGGCCACCCGGGTCACGCGCCCGAGGCCGAGGTCCTTCTTGGCCCCCGTCCCGTCGTATCCGGCGTTGAACGGGTAGCCGAGGAGCTTGCCGCCGTTGGAGAACGTCCAGCCGTGGTAGGGGCAGCGAAACGCCGAGGAGCTTCCGCGCGCCCGGTCGCACACCTGCGCGCCGCGGTGGGTGCAGCGGTTCAGCAGCAGGTGGACCTCGCCCTGCTTGTCGCGGGTCATGATCACCGGCTCGCGACCGAGCGTCTTGCGGACGTAGTCGCCGGGCTCCGGGATCTCGCTGACGTGCCCGACGTAGACCCAGGCCGTGCGGAAGATCCGCTCCATCTCGGCCTCGAAGATCGCCGGATCGGTGTAGAGGGAGCCGTGGACGCGGTCGGGCTCGATCAGCCCGTCGAGGTCCGGGAGCGCAGGTGCGATCGTCGCCATGCGGTGAGGCTAGATTCGACCGGACAGTCCGTCCAGACGGATTGTCCGCAGCGTGTCGGCGGTGGACTACGGACCCCGCTCGCGGAGGCTCCGGCGGTGGCCCGCCGGACCGGCGAGCGTCCGCGCCCGCACCGACCGGGTGATCCGCCGCGCCGCGCGTCGCCGGCGCCGAGACGGCGCGTCAGCGGATCGTCAGCGCGTGCGCGGCGTCCTTGACGAGCACGACGTCGGCGCGCTCGCGGGCCGGGAGGACGTGCTCGCGGACGTTCGGCAGGTTCACCGTGTCCCAGACCCGCATCGCGAGCGCCTCGGCCTCGGCGTCGGGCATCTCGCGCAGCGGGTGCAGGAACGCGCCCGGGTCGTCGGCGGCGGCGACGCGCAAGGCGCGGAAGCGGTCGCCGGTGAAGGCGCGCATGGGGAGGGAGACGGATTCGAGGCGGAGGTCGGGTTTGGGCCGGCCGGCGAGGGGAATGACGTCGATGGGGATGTTGAGCTGTTTGGCCTGGTAGAGGGCGCGGGTGACGGAGCCCTTGTTT
>JALRCL010001028.1 GCA_023268575.1 Patulibacter sp. | reverse complement strand
GGTCCCGCGGTCTACACCGTGGCCTCAGAGGGTCCGTTGCTCCTCCCGACCCTGCAGGGCACAACGGCATCGGTCGGCGTGCCCGCGTGGGTCTGGCCCCTGGGCGCCATCATCCTCACGGCGCTCATCTGGCTCGCCGTTGCCGTGCTGGAAGAACGGCGCCGGGTCCTCGTGGTTGACGAACAGCAGGCCCTCGTCGGGGCGCCCGTCGAGCTGGAGGAACGCGAGGAAGTCGTTGTTGAAGCCGTAGGTCAGCCGCGTGCCGTCGGTGTTCTCGAAGGCGTCGCCCCAGCTGATGAGGACGTCGGCCCGGAAGCCCTCGGGCACCTCGAGGCGGTCGGCCGCCGACGGCGCGATCGCGGAGAAGGACGAGAACGGCGTCGGCGCACCCGCCGCGACCGCGCTGTCGCCGACGAGATCCGCGACCCCGGCCGCGTGCAGCGCCGACGCCGCGGCGGTGCTCGCCCCCGCGACGGCGACCCCCCGGATGAACGACCGACGCGTGCGGCCGGCCTGAGGATGGACGCCGGAGGGATCGACGGGCACGGCCGGAGCGGCCGAGTCGGCGGGACGGGTCGGGGACACGTGGGACCTCGAGAGGGAGGGGGAACAGGACCGGGAGCGCGGGTGCGCCACGCTCCCGGCGCGACGCTAGGACGAGCCGGGGGCCGGCCGTGTCGCCGTCGCGTGAGCGATCGGTGACGATCCGGTGAACCGCCGTGGTCGCCGCCGGCGCGTCCGGGTGCCGCCGGCCCCGCCGCTCGCCGATAGCCTGGCCAGCCGTGCCGCGAGCGGATCACCGACGCGTCGTGCCGCGGCTAGCGGCGGCCTGGGTCGTGCTCGTCGCCGTCTACGCGCTCGGGCTCGTCGTCCCGGCGGCGCCGGGACGCGCGCTGACGAGCGCCGAGGCGCACCGGCTGCTCGTCGCCCACTCGCTCGTCACCGACGGCGACGTCGACCTGCTCGACGACTACCAGGCCGGCGCGTGGCGTTCCTGGGGCGGCGTCCAGGGCACCGGACCCCGCGACGTGCTGCGCCCGACGGTCGCCCTCCAGCTCGTGCAGCCCGAGGGACAGGGCGGGCGCCCGGTGCCGCAGCCGACCGCCCCCGGGGGGTTCCTCGAGCCGAGCTCGATCGGACTCGGCGCGCTGCTGGCGCCGCCCTACTGGCTCGGCCGCACGATCGGCGGCGAGGACTCGGCCGGCGGGCGGGTCGCCGCGCAGCTGTGGTGCGCCGGGCTCCTGGCGCTCGCGTTCGTGCTCGCGATCCCGATCGCCCGGCGGATCGTCCCCGACCCGTGGGCGACCTGGGGCGTCCTGGCGATGGCGCTCTCGCCGCCGGCGGTCCTCGGCGCGACCGAGATCGCCGCCGGCGGGCCGGCGGCGGCGCTGCTGGCCGGGGCGGTGGCCGCGGCGCTCGCGGTGCGCGAGCAGCCGCGCACCGGCGCCGCCCTGACGTGCGCGCTGCTCTGCGCGCTGCTCTGGTGGATCTGGCTGCCGCTGGCGCCGGCCGCGCTGCTCGTCGCGGCCGCCCTGGCCCGCTGGATGCGCCGGAGGCGGCGCGGGCTCACCGGCTTCGTCGCGCTCGAGCTGCTGCTCCTCTCCGCGTTCGTCTTCCTCACCGTCCACGACCGGATCTACGGTGGCCCGACTCCCTGGGCCCCGGCGGCAGGATGGACGCTGCCGACCGACGTCGACGGGCCCGGCGACGCGCTGGCCCGCGTCGTGACCGGCCCGCTCGGGTGGCTCCTCGACGCCCGGTACGGGCTCCTGCGCTGGGCACCGGTCGCGGCGCTGGGCGGCGTGGCGGCGTGGCGCCTGTGGCGCTCCCGACGCTCGCGCCTGGCGCGGCTCTTCGCCGACGAGATCCACGTCGAGGTCATCGTGTCCTTCCTGCTGCTCGTCGTGCTCGCCGTGGCCGTGCCGTACTCGGTGCTCTCGCCGTGGCCGGCGACGAACTGGCTCGCGGGGCCGGCCACGGTCGTGGGCCTGCCGGTGCTCGGCGCGGCCGCGGCATGGGCCTGGCAGCGGGTGCCCCGCACCGGGACGGCGCTCGCCGCGCTGACGCTCGTCGCGACGGCGTGGCTGCTGGGCGCCGGGCTGCTCGCCGGCGACGTCGGGACGGCGCCCCCGACGGGGCCCCTGCCGTGGGGCGGCCTCGAGCGCGCGCTGCCGGTCCTCGGGCAGTAGCGCCCGCTCGCCCGGGTCAGTCGATCGCGAGGTCGCCGTCGTCGAGGCGGCCGAGGACCTCGGTCGCCGCGCTGGCGGGGTCGAGGCGCCGCTCGACCACCTGCTGCAGCAGCGCCTGGAACCGCTCGTCGGAGGCGAGGGCCGCATCGAGGCGTCGTCGGATCCGGCTCGTCGTGAGCGCGAGCACCTCGCTGCGGAGGTTGCGCCGACGCCGCTCCTCGAGCTCCCCGCGCTCCTGGATGTAGGCGCGGTGGGCGTCGATCTGCTCGAGCAGCTCGTCGACCCCGATGTCCCGGTAGGCCTGCGTCTTGACGATCGGCACGCGCCACGTGCCCTTCTCGTGCGGCGCGAGGGAGAGGACCGAGCGGACCTCCCGGACCATCGTGTCGGTCATCGG
>JALRCL010000996.1 GCA_023268575.1 Patulibacter sp. | reverse complement strand
CGCACCCGCGCTACGGTTCCGGGCGCGGGGCCTTAGCTCAGCTGGGAGAGCGCCTGCTTTGCAAGCAGGAGGTCAGGGGTTCGATCCCCCTAGGCTCCATCATCGACGGGCAACTCGAACCGACGTCCCTCGGAGCAGGGCGCCGGCCTCGTGTTCGCCGGTGCTCGGCGCGCGAGGAGGCCCACCGCCGTGACATCGATGGTCGCGCACGCTCCCGGCTAGCTCGCCAGGAAGCCCGAGCGCGACGAAGCGCCCGGCGTCGCGGGCGCTCCCCTCGACGCCCGATCCAGGCGCCGCGCCGGCGTGCTCCGGCCGGAGGCGGGAGCACGCCGGATCGTGGGGCCGGTCAGCCCGTCACGCCTCCCGGTCGGGGCTTCGAGACCCGCACCCGCAGCGTGCTCGACGCGAAGGCGGTCCGCCGCGCGTCGATGCTGACCGCGGACGCGCGGTTCGTCAGGCGCGCGGGACTGCCGCGGAGGATCCGCGCGGTGATCGTGAACGTCCGGGTGGCTCGCGGAGCGAGCGTGCGGATCGTCCAGCAGCGGCGACCGTCGCTCAGGCGCGCCTTCGGCGAGGCCCGGACGAACCGGGCGCCGGCCGGCAGGGTGTCGCAAACCCGCACGTCGCGCACGGTCAGCTTTCGGGACGGGTTCGTCACGCGCAGCCGCCAGCGCACGACGCTGCCGGCTCGCAGACGGCTCGTCCGACCGATGGGCGTCTTCGACAGCCCCAGGCGATCGATCCTCTCCGCGGTGGCGCCGGCCACGGCCGGCGGCGTCACCGTCGGCGGCTCCGTGGGCGGCTCCGTCGGCGGGTTCACGGGCGGCTGCGGCGGCAGCTGGGTCCGTGCGGACGCGCGCGTCGCCAGCGGTACGCCTCGGGCCGTCTCGAACTCGGCGAACACCTGACAGTCGGCGCGTCCGTTCCAGTACCAGGCGATCCGCTCGTGGTCCGGGGCCGTCGCGCTCAACGCGACCTCGGTCGTCGACGCGCCCGCCGGCACGCACAGCACGACGCTGCCCGGTGCAGCACCGCTCCCGACGACGAGCGTGCCGCCGCGGATCTCCGCGTCGCCCTCGCACACCGACGGCGTGCCGCCGGTGACCTGCAGCGCGATCGGCTGGTCGACGATCGTCGTCGTCACCCGGAAGCGCACGACGCTCCCCGACGCGACGTCCTCCGCGCCCTCCCGCTCGACCGCGAGCAGCGGCGTGGGGGGCGCCTGGTCCAGGACGGCGGCGAAGTCATCGTCGCCGAAGTTCGCGCGGCATCCGGGGGAGTCGACCGTGCGCTGGCCGGGCGGCGCGTCGCTGACGCACCAGACGAGCATCTGGGTCGCCCGGCGCTGTGGCGCCGTTCGTTCGCCGGACGAGGCTCCGTCGTCGAGATCGTCGACGCCGAGCGCCCGTGCGTCGCGGATGACGTAGGGATGCTGCACGAGCTGCGCGATCACGCGCGCCTTGTCCGCGCCGAGCGGGTCGTCGGCGAACTGCCGATTGCTCGGCTGGCGCGCGAGCACCCCACCCTCGAAGCACGCACCGAGCTCGCTGTCGGTGCAGTAGGACCACGCCGAGCGCAAGGCGCCGTCGACCAGCCGGACCGTGCAGAACGGCACCGCCTTGCGGCCGACGCCGTAGGTGTCGTAGAGCGGGATCGCGGCGCCGGCGCGCAGCTGCTCCTGCTGCGCGTCGCTGAGCGTGAGCGCCCCGGCCGGCACCGGCAGGCCGCTGTCGTCGACGCACGCCGGCGCGGTGACCGGTGCCGCGGACGCCGAGGCCGGTCCGCCGGCAGCGACGCCCACCGCGACGAGCGCGATGAACACCGCGAGCAGCAGGAGACGGGAACCGTCGCGAGTACGAGAGAGGCAGGACATCGGGACCTCCTGGAACGGGCGCCCACGAATCGCGGTCGCCCCTGGGCAATGGACTCCGTGTCGGGCGTACGCACCGCCTGCCCCCCTGCGGGTGCTCGCCTCCGGCGCGTGTCTCGGTCGCGGAGCTCGAGACCCGCGGCGTCGTCCCGACCGCCGCCGGCCGTCGAACGACCATCCCGCGCGTCCACGGCCCAAGTCGAAGGGGGGCATCCCCCGCGTCCGGCAGACACATCGCCGAGCAGCAGCGACACGCCGCTGCCCAGAGGACCGCTGCGCGTCACGCATCACGACGGCGTTCACGTCGTGCTCGACGACCGTGACCGCGAAGCGCCGACGCCCCACCCCGCCGCCACCGGAGCTCCCCCATGCCCGCGCCCACCCACTCCGCGTCCCGTCCCCGTCGGGCGTGCCTCCCCAGTCGCCCCCCGGAACGCCACCGGGCCGGGGCGTCCCCATCCCCGACGGACGGGCGCTGAGGGCGCCGCCGCGGCACGCCGTCCCAGGACCTCCGACGATGCTCCGGATTCTCGTCGCCGACGACAGCGAACGGTTCCGACTCGGGCTCGTGCGAGCGCTCGAACGCGACGGACGGGCCACCGTCGTGGCGCAGGCCGGCGACGGCGTCGCCGCGCTCGAGGCGCTGCGCAGCGACCGCCCCGACATCGCCGTGATCGACGCACGCATGCCCCGGCTCGACGGCCTGGGGGTCGTCGCCGAGGCGACCCGCGACCCCGAGCTCGCCGCCGTGCCGTTGGTCGTGCTCAGCGCGACGGCCGACGAGGTCGCCGTCGAGGCCCTCCGCGCCGGCGCGGTGGCGTGCCTGGACAAGAACCGCTCGCGGCGCGAGCTCTGCGACGCGATCATCGACGCGGGGCAGCGCGGCAGCGCCGACGCCCCGGAACCCGAAGGCGACGCCGATGCGGCCCCTCCCGCCGCCTGAGGACCGCAGGCGCCTTCGGTGGATCGGCGTCCTGCACCGGGCGGCGCTCCGCCCCGCCGAGGGCGTTCCCGTCGCCACCGGCGTCCTCGCCGCCGCGCTCCTCGCCTTCGGGGCGGCGACGGGCGACGGCACCCCGCTGGCGGTGGCCGTCACGGTCGCCGCGGCGCTCGGCCTCGGCGTCTCCGGCCTGCTGCTCTCAGCGCCGAGCCGCCGCGTGCCGCCGCTGGCCGTGGCGGCGAGCGACGTCGCGCTGATCGGGCTCGGCGCCGCCGCCACGCCCCGCGGCACCATTCTCGTCCTGCTCTGCCTGGCCGCGATCCCGCTCGCCTTCGGACCCTCCCTGACGACGGTGGAGATCGCCGTCCTGACGGTGGCCGCGATGGTCGTCGCACCCGCCGCTTGGTCGATCGACCCGCCGACGCACCCGGCGTGGTCCGGCACGAGCGTCCTGCTGTCGCTCGAGCTCGCCATCAGCTGGGGCGGAATGCTGTCGTGCTTCCTCGCCGGCGAGCGGCGACGACGCGCGCACCGGATCGAGCAGCTCTCCGCCTCCGTACGGGATCTGCTGAAGCAGACGAAGCAGGCGCAGGACGCCGAGCGACGGCGGTTGGCCGACCTGCTCCACGACGACGTCCTCCAGATCATCGTCGCCAGCAAGCAGGACATCGCGGAGGCCCTCGACGGCGAGCCCTCGCGGCTGCACGAGAGCCGCGAGGCGCTGGTGGCGGCATCGGCGCGGCTCCGCGAGACGATCGCGCTCCTGCGCTCCGACGAGGACGGCGCGTCCGTCGGCGATGCCCTTCGCCGGATGGCCGAGGAGACGACCCACCGGACCGGCGTCCCGGTCGGCCTCGACGTCGACGCGACCTTCGACGACCTCGAGCACCCGGTCCTGCTGACGAGCGCCCGCGACCTGCTGCGCACCGTGGAGGGGGCGAGACCGTCGGGCGGCGCGACCGTCGAGGCCCACGCGAACGACGACGAGCTCGAGCTCGTCGTGCGGTACGAGGACGCGCGGATCGCGCTCGGGATCGAGGAGGCGCCGGGACGCGAGGCCGCCCTGTGGCAGATCGCCACGCGCTCGCTCGCCGTCGGGGGCCACGTCACCTCCGCGCGCTCGCTGACGGGCGAGCAGGTCGTGCGCGTCGTCGTCCCGCGGCCGCAGGAGCGCGCCGGGTCCCCGCACGACGCGTGACCGAAGCTGATCGCCCGGCGACCGCAGGGCGCCGATGCTCGGCCCGGCGGCCGGGCGCTACTCCAGGAGCCGCCGGCGCATGGCGACGGCCACTGCCGCCGCGCGCTCCGAGACGCCGAGCTTCTCGTAGATCTTCTGGGTGTGGGTCTTCACCGTCGCCGTGCCGATCTGGAGGCCCGCGGCGATCTCGGGACCCGAGAGGCCGTCGGCGATCATCCGGAGGACCTCGCGCTCGCGTGGGGAGAGGACCGGGGCATCGTCGTGCGCGCGGCCGCGGACCTCGACGCTCAGCGCGGCCTGCGCCTCGGGAGCCAGCACCGTGCCGCCGCGCGCGATCGTCACGATCGCCTGGCCGATCTCGCGGCGGTCGGCATCCTTCGTGAGGTACCCGTCGACCCCCGTCTGGACGGCCTCGTAGACCGCCGAGGTGAGGAGCTCGCCGGACAGGATCAGGACCCGCGTGTCCAACGCGTCGCGGCGGACCGCCCGCAGCACCTCGATGCCCGTGAGGGTCGGCAGCCGCAGGTCGAGCACCGCCACCGCCGGCCGCAGATCGCGGATGAGCTGCAGCGCGGCGCCGCCGTCGGAGGCATGGCCGACGACCTCGATGTCGTCCCGCGTCCGCAACCCGCCGAGCAGTCCCTCCAGGAAGATCGGGTGATCGTCGGCGACGACGGTCGTGACGGGCGAGGACGACGACATGCGCGGCCAGCGTAGCCGCCCGGCGTCCGCGCGGAAAGGGGGCGGGACGCGGAGCCGCCGCGCGTCGCCCTGCGCCCGAGTACGTTGTCGTCGTGAGCGTCGGTCGCGATCAACGGTGGAGACCGCGTCGCGGGCAGGTCGCTGCGCTGACCGGGCTCTCGCTCGCCCTCGGGGCGGCCGCGTGGAGCTGGTCCGGGCACCGGCGGCTGCGTGGCGAGGTGCTGCAGACCGAGCACGACCTGCGCGAGCGCCTGGCGCTCCAGCTGCACGACGGGCCGCTCCAATCATTGATCAGCGCCCGGCAGGACCTCGTGGAGCTCCGCGAGCGCAGCCCCGGCGGACTGCCCGAGGAGGCCAGCGACGCGCTGGAGTCGCTGGAGGAGTCCGTCCGATCGTTGCGCTCGCTCGCCGTCGACACCTACCCCGAGGACGCCCGCGAGCCCCTCGACGATGCCCTGCGGTCGTTGGCCGTCCGCCTCACCGCACGCAGCGGGGTCCCGATCGCCGTCGAGACCGACGGCATCGACGAGCTGCGGTCCGGGATCATGGTCGGGGCGGCGGCGGAGCTCGTCGGCAACGCCCTCAAGCACGGCGACCCGCACCGCATCGTCGTGCGCGCGGTGGCCATCGGTCGCAGCGTGCGCCTGACCGTCGCCGACGACGGACGGGGCATGCCTCCCGACGCGGCGGCGGCAGCGGCGGTCGACGGGCACCTCGGCCTGCGGGCGCTCGACCGGCGGATCCGGGCCAGCGGGGGGCGCTGGCGCGTGCGCAGCGCCCCCGGCGAAGGCACGGCGGTCGAGATCGACCTGCCCCGTTGAGCTCCCGGGCGGCCGCTCAGCTGCCCGCCCCGCGGTGGCCGGGCGGCGCGTCGTACGGAGAGGCCGCCACCGGCGCGCCGTGGATCACCCACCCCACGGGCGTCACGGTGGATCGGCGCAGCAGGCCGCCGAGCGCATCGAGCGCCCGCTCGTCGGTCCGCCCCACGCGTCCGATGAGCAGCACCTCGCGCACCCACTCGGTGATCCGCAGTGCGTCTCCGACCTCGCCCAGCGGCGGCGCGTCGACGAGCACGTAGTCGACGGCGCCGAGGTCCCCCTCCAGCACCTCGCGCAGCCGCTCCGACAGCCGCGGCAGCACCACGACGTCGCCCGGGCCCCGCCCGACCTGCAGGACCTCGAGCAGCGGCAGCTGCGGCGCGGCGCGGACCAGGCCCGCGACGTCGGCGTGCGCCTCCAGGCTCCGCGACAGCGTCGCGGCGGGGTCCTGCTCGAGGCCCGCGCGCTCCGCGAGATCGGGCTTCCGCACGTCGAAGTCCACGACGAGCACCCGGTGCCCGGCGCTCAGCAGCGCGTGCGCGAGGTTGACGGTCGCCGTCGTCTTGCCGTCGCCGGAGCTCGCGCTCGTGACGAGCAGGCACCGCGGTCGCCCCGCCTCCCGGTCGGGTGCGACGTCGAGGTCGAGCTGGATCTGGAGCGTGCGGAACGCCTCGCGGGTCCGCGGCGGCAGATCGAAGCCGTCGGCGACCCGCTCGACGGGGACCCCGGCGAGCAGCGGTGCCGGGACGGCCCGCAGGAACCGCCGGACGTCCCGAGCACGATGGTCCGTGCGCTCCAGGAGCGCCGCGGCGGCCGCCGCGAGCACGAGCCCGCCGCC
>JALRCL010000406.1 GCA_023268575.1 Patulibacter sp. | reverse complement strand
TCCTTCAGGGCGGCGAGCCGGGTGTTCCAGTCCGACCAGTCGGTTTGCCACTCAGCGCCCTGATAAAGTTCCCGGGCCTTTGCCCAGACGGCTTCTGCCTGGGCGAGATGCTCCCTGGCTTCGTCTTTCTTCCGCCAGCGCATCGCCGCGAAGCGCTACAGCGACCCGTCGACGGGCTTCGTCCGCGCGCTGCACAACAACCGGTGGGGCGGCAACTCGTTCAAGATCGCCGGCCTCACCCCGGCGGGCGACTTCGACCTCCGCTGGGTGGGCGACAACAACCGCGGCTCGGGCATCAACGCCCAGTTCCAGATGGTCGAGAACCTCAAGGAGGAGCTCGACGCCCCGGGTGAGTGGTTCTACGACAAGCCCGCCGGCCGGCTATACCTCAAGCCCCCCGCCGGCGTCGACCTCGCGAAGACGAGCGTCACGCTGGCGTCGCTGAACGAGCTGATCAACGTCTCCGGTCCCGATCCGGCGCGCCCGGTCGGCCACCTCCGGTTCACCGGCCTCACGTTCACGCAGACGCACCGATCCCTGTTCAACACGCCCTACGAGGGGCTGCTGCGTGGGGACTGGGCGGTGGCCCGAACCGGCGCCGTCCACCTGCTCAACGCCCGCGACGTCCGGATCGAGGGCTCGACGTTCGAGGACCTCGGCGGCAACGGGATCTTCGTCGACGGCTACGGCGCCGACCACGTCTTCGACGACAACGACTTCCGCGACAACGGGGCGACCGACATCAACATCGTCGGCTCGACGAAGGCCGTCCGACAGCCGGTGATCGGGTACGACACGGCGCAGCCGCTCCCGATCGACCCGGAGCCCGGGCCGAAGAGCGAGGACTACCCGCGCGACATCACCGTCTCGAACAGCTCGATGTCGAACTTCGGGATCTTCGAGAAGCAGACGGCCGGCGTGAACATCTCGATGGCCCGCCGGATCACCGTCGAGGGCAACACGATCCACAACGCCCCCCGGTCGTGCGTGAACATCAACGACGGGACGTGGGGCGGCCACCAGATCCGCGACAACGACATCTGGGGCTGCGTGCGCGAGACGGAGGACCACGGGCCGATCAACTCCTGGGGCCGTGACCGGTACTGGAAGCCGTCGAGCTACACGGATGCGCAGCGGAAGGAGTACAGCGCGCTGGACGCGGTCGACACGACCGTGATCGACCACAACCGCATCTGGCACCACTCGACGTGGGCGATCGACCTCGACGACGGGTCCAGCAACTACCTGATCAAGAACAACCTGATGCTGAACTCGGGGACGAAGTTCCGCGAGGGCTTCCGCCGGACCGCGACGAACAACCTCTACGTCGCGGGCGCCTCCCACAACCACGTCTCGTATCGCGACGCCGGGGACCGGGTCGAGCACAACGTCTTCGTCGGTTCCGACCCGTACGACTTCATCCAGAGCGACCCGTCCTCGAGCGGGCAGGTCTTCGATCGCAACCTGTTCTGGAACGACGGCAAGCCGATCGCCGACATCGACGCCGCGTGGCGCGCCGCGGGCCGGGACGAGGACTCCGTGATCGCCGATCCGAAGTTCCGCACCGCCAAGCCGTTCTCCGGTCCGCCGACGCTGGACTTCACGCTGGAGGCGGACTCGCCGGCGCACGGGGAGCCGGTCGGGGTCGTCGACTTCCCGATGACGTTCGGTCGGGCCGGGTCGCCGACGCCGCCGACGAGCCTCCCGCACCTCGTCCCGCCCGCTCCGGTGGATGAGCAGGACGCCAAGCGGGTCCCCTTCTGGGGCGCCGAGGTGACGGGCATCACGAGCATCGAGCAGGCCTCGGCCGTCGGTCTCGGCGACCGCGCGGGCCTGCACGTCCGGAGCATCCCGGGCGGCGCGTACGCCGAGGAGCAGGGCCTGAAGGCCAACGACGTCATCCGCAAGATCGGCGACCACGAGATCGGCGACCGGCTGGACTTCTGGACCGAGTACCTGAAGCTGCCGCCCGGCAAGCCGTTCGCCGCCACCGTCTGGCGCGACCAGGCGGCCGTGCCGCTCACGCTCACCAAGCCGACCGGGGTCGAGCGCTTCAACAACACCGACGGCGTCGTCTACACCCGTGGTGACGGCGAGCCCGAGGGCGACCGGTACGCGTGGGCCTACCGGAACGCGGGCCAGGGCGGGTCCGGCAGCTACCTCGACGACCTGCACGCGACCCGGGTCGACGGCGACTCGTTCTCGTTCACGTTCAACGGCACCGGGATCGAGCTGCTGTCGCAGGTCAACAGCGACGAGGGGCGGATCGCGATCACGATCGACGGCCAGGACGCGGGCACGATCGACCCGAGCGGCAGCCCGCGGCGGCTCCAGCAGGTGATCTTCGCCAAGAAGGACCTGGCGCCCGGCGTCCACACGATCACCGGGCGCAAGATCGACGGCGACTACCTCATCGTCGACGGGTTCAACGTCCTGAGCAGCGAGCAGGCGGGGCCGCGGCTCGAGGCCGACGCGCCGACGTTCCCCGAGCAGCCGGCGGGCACCATCGGGCCCGCCCAGGCCGTGGCCGTCCGCAACGCCGGTGACGGCCCCGTGACGGTCGCGCGGGTGCGCGTGGCCGACGGCGACGGGCGCTCGGCCGACGACTTCCTCGTCGTCGGCGACGCGTGCAGCGGCGCTGCCGCGATCGGACCGAAGGAGCAGTGCGTCGTCCGGGTCCGCTTCGCCCCCGGTCGCGAGAAGGCCGACTCGGAGGCGCGCCTCGTGGTCGAGTCCGATGCGCCGGGCGGCGCGACCGAGGTGCCGCTGCGCGGCCGCAGCACCGCGTGGCCGCAGGGTCCCGCGGGCGCCACCGGTCCGCAGGGTCCCGCGGGGCCCTCCGGCGCCGACGGCGCGGCCGGGCCTGCGGGTCCGCAGGGCCCCTCCGGCGCCGAGGGTCCGGCTGGCCCGGCGGGCGCGCAGGGGCCGTCCGGCGCGGAGGGCCCCGCCGGGCCTGCGGGTCCGGCTGGGCCCGCTGGTGCGCAGGGGCCGTCCGGCGCCCCGGGTCCGGCCGGCCCCGCGGGTCCGCAGGGCGCGCAGGGTCCGGCGGGCTCCGCTCCGTTGCGCTGGTCGCTGCGGGCTCGGGCGCGCAGCGCGGCACGGCGCGGTGGGCGGCTCGACGTCCGGGTCACGGTGCGCAACGTCTCCGGTCCCGAGCTCGAGGGCGCGCGCGTCGTTCTGCGGCTCCCGGCCCGACTGGCCGGAACGCGGACGGTGACGCGCCGGATCGCCGTGCCGCGCCGTGGCGCCCGGTCGATCGCGCTGCCGTTGCGGATCCGGGCGACCGCGCGCCGCGGCGTGCACCGGCTCGTGGTGGAGGTCCGCGCCCAGGGACGCACCGTGCGCCGGACCCTCGCGGTCCGCGTGCGCTAGGCGCGAGGGTTCCGGTCGGGGCTCGGCCGGCCGGAACCGCTCCGGTGGGACCCGCGGAGGGTCGCTGGTGGCCGGTCCGCCCCCGCGCTGCAGTATCCGGGCGGACCGGCCGGGCCGGACGGTGGTCCACGGCCAGGACGCGCGGCT
>JALRCL010000945.1 GCA_023268575.1 Patulibacter sp. | reverse complement strand
CACCAGAGCGCCAGCGGCGAGAAGCGCGCGAGCGCCGCCGCGAGCCGCCGGTCGTCGGCGCCGGCGGCGCGACGCAGCAGGAGCAGGCCGGCCAGCCCGCCCGCCCACGCGCCCATCGCGACGACGTGGACGATCTCGGCGACGACGAGGACGACCGCCGGCGAGCCGTCCGCGGCGTGCCCTCCGAGCGGCAGGGCGACGACCGCGACGGCGAGCGCGCCGAGCACGACCGGCGCCGGCCGTCCTCCCTTCCACCAGCGCTCGCGCGGCAGGAGCGCGAGCAGGACGAGCGCCGCTGCGGCCACGAGCGCCCACGCCCCGCGGGCACCGCTGGCGACGTCGCCCAGAGCGGTGCGCGAGTCGTCGGCGGACGCCGTGAGCAGCGGCACGATCGCCAGCGACGCCGCCGCGCCGAGGAGCGCGGCGCCCCGCAGCCAGCGCGAGGCGTCGGGGCGGCCGGCGGACGGCTCGGCGACCGCCCGGTGCAGGACCGTGGCGAGCAGCAGCCCGAGCAGCAGGGCGGTGGCGACGTAGCGCCCGGCACGGGCGAGGGTCAGCGCGACGTCGAGCCCGCCGGACGCGGCAGCCGTGACGGGGAGCGGACCGGGCGGGACCACGGGCAGAGCGTGACGGGCCGCGCGGCGCCGTGCGTGATGCCTCGCGCGCGACGCCGCGCGGGTATGGTCCGATCGATGGCGCCGGAGCCGACGACAGGCGAGCCGCGAACGTGGTGGCGTCGCCCTGCGACCTGGGGAGCCGGCGCGGTGGCCGCGGCGGTCCTCGTCGGCGGCGTCGCCGCGGCGTCCGGTGGCGGCGCCGATGCCTCGCAGCTGCGCGCGTGGTCGATCGATGCCCCGTCGCTGCCCGTGCCCGCCGGCGACCCCGGCGCCCCGACCGCCACGACCACCACGGGCGCGGAGTCCGAGCTCGACGACGGCCGTGAGGTCGCGTCCAGCGAGCCCGATCGGTCTCCCGCGGCGGAGGCACCGCCCGCCGGTGATCGCCTGCCGTCCGGAGCGCCCTCGGACGCCGCGGTGGCCGAGGACCTCAAGCGCGCCCTCGGGCGCAAGGAGGGCTCGGCGCGGACGCTCATCTCGGCCGCCACGGTCGACGGCCGGGGCATGGCGTCGATCCCGCCCGACGCGCCCTCGAAGGTCGTGCAGATCATCCAGGCGGCGAACGAGGTCGCCCGCAAGCCGTACGTCTACGGCGGCGGTCACGGGCGGTTCGCCGGATCGATCTGGACGGACTCCGCCTACGACTGCTCCGGCTCGATCAGCTACGCGCTGGCCGCTGCCGGGCTGATCGACGCGCCGATGGTGTCCGGCGCGATGGCCAGCGACTTCAAGCCCGGCCCGGGCAAGTGGGTGACGATCTACGCCAACGGCGGCCACGCCTTCATGTTCGTAGCGGGCCTGCGGTTCGACACGTCCGGCCTGCGGCAGACCGGCTCGCGCTGGCAGTCGGCCACGCGCAGCGTGTCGGGCTTCCGCGAGGTCCACATCCCCGGTCTCTGACCCGGGGCCGCAGCAGCGCGGCCTCCTTCTCCGCGTCGTCGGGGTGGGCCGGGTCGAGGAGGATCGTCAGGTCGTTGGTGCGCGGCCGCACCCCGGCGGGGTGCGCCTCGTGAGCGGCGAGCTCGCACGCGTGCTCCTCGCGCGGCGGCGACCTCCGCCGGGATCCACGATCGTCGAGTCAGGTCGCCGCCGATCGCCGGCGCGCGAGCGAACCCCGACGGTCCGACCGTGCTCGGGCGTCGGTGGCCCACCCTCGGTCCTCGGGTGGCGGCGACCTCCGGCGGGGACCACCGATCGTCGAGTCACGTCGCCGCCGATCGCCGGCGCAAGAACGGCCCCCGACGGTCCCACCATCCTCCGGCGGCGGCGTCCACGCTCGGTCATCGGGCGAGCGTGACCTCCGGCCGGAACACCGATCGTCGCGGCCGATCGCCGGCGCGTGAACGGCCCCCGACGGTTTCACCGTCCTCCGGCGTCGGTGTTTCACGATCGGTCCTTGGGCGGCGGCTCAGCCGATCATCGGTGGATCCACGCTCAACGGCCGGCGAGCCGGGCGACGGCGTCGGCGAACCGGCGCCCGCGGTCCTCGAAGTCGCGGAAGACGTTGTGGCTCGGCGCGGCGGGCGAGAGCAGGATCGTCGCC
>JALRCL010000908.1 GCA_023268575.1 Patulibacter sp. | reverse complement strand
GGCGACGATGCCCAGACCGACGAAGAACCAGCGCTGCCAGCCCGACGCGCCGGCGAGGAAGGAGAACGCGGCGCCGGTGTTGTGCACGCGAACGACGTTGAAGAACGAGGTCACGGTGCGGCTGTCGCCGAGCTCGAAGGTCTCGGGCAGGTCGTTGATCGAGCCCTTGACCGTGGCGGGCTGGCCGCCCTGGCCGTCGAGCTTCGCGTCGATCACGAACGGCGCGGCGGCGCCGGTCGCGAGCTTCAGGCCGATCGGCGAGGTGCCGACCTCGATCGAGCGCAGGCGCGCGATCCGGGCCGCGATCCGCGGCTGGTCGCCCGTGACGTCGGCGCGGACGCCGTTGCCGTCCGCGTTGGGCGGCTCGGGCAGCGCGGCGCCGAGCTCGCTCGTGCGCAGGTCGACGAGGCCGATCTCCGGCTCCGCCGTGACCTTCACGCCGTCGTTCGGCTGCTCGACCGCGAGGCGACCGGCGTTCTGCAGGCCGTCGAGGACCGCCTTGACGCGGCCGACGCCGGCGAGGGAGCCGTTGCGCGGACGGACGTCGGCCGTGATGCGCTCGATGCTCGAGCCGTGGCCGTCGTAGGTCACCGACGCGTTGGCGCTGTTCAGCGACAGATCGACGTTGTTCGGGAACTTCGCGAGCTCGAGGTCGGCGTCGAAGCTGCCGCTGCGGACCGTGGCGGTGAGCGGCGAGCCGGGCCGGTCGGTCGTCGCGCGGAGCTTCGTCGTGTTGCCCGTCTCGGCGCGGATCTGCGCGTTGACCGGCGAGCGGCCGTACGCGAGGCGCAGGGAGGTGACGTCCTGGCGGTTCGTCGGGTTGCCCTTGAAGGTGCCCGCGAGGAGGTTCAGCGTCTGGCCCGTGTCCTGCTGCTTGACGCGGACGTCGTAGACCGGGTTGGAGCGCAGGAACGCGTCCATCGGCGTCGAGACCTCGAAGCGGCCCGGCGCGCGGTCCGTGCGCGAGTCGTAGCCGAGGTTCAGCAGCTGCCCGGAGAGCAGCGTGCCGCTCGGGTTGCCGATGATCGCCTCGACCTGGGTCGGCAGCGTCGAGCTCTCGCCCGGGGCGCGCTCGACGATCAGGCCAACCGTGTTCGGGCCGGTGATCGTGATCGTGCCGATGAGGTCGGCCGCGGCGTCGTCGTCGACGTTCAGCGGCTTCGGGACGCCCAGCTGGGCGACGACCGTGCGCGTGACCTCGGAGCCGTTGGAGCGGCGCCACGTCGTCTGGAAGCGGTAGTCGAGGATCCCCGCGTTGCAGGCGAGGTTCGTGACGCCGCTCGTCAGCTGGTGCACGCCGCTGGTGAGCGGGTTGCGGCCGGTGAGGTCGTTCAGCCCGCCGACGGCGCCGTTGACGAGGTTCAGCGGTGGGCAGAGCACGCTCTGCACCACGCCGCCGAGGCCGTTCTGGCCGCCGAGCAGCCCGAAGACCGCCCCGAGCGGGTTGTTGGACGTCGTGGACTTGGCTGAACCAAGTCCGAGGAGCTTCAGCGGCTCGGCTGATGCGGCTGATGGGGCGGCGAGCGCGGCGCCCGCAGCCAGCACGGCGACAGCCGCCCTTCTGCGTCCGGTCATCGGATGGTCTCTCCCTGGATCGATCGAGCCGCCAGATCCGACGTTCGGCCAGGCGGCTTGACGCTTCTACCGTGTATGCGCAGTACACAGCAAGTCGGGTTACAGAGACGTCACCCGAGAGCGCCGTGACGACGGACCGGTGTGCATCCGCCCACCCGCGGAGCGTTCCGGCAGAGGACGCGGCGCGTCGTCTCCCGCCGGGCCGGGGCACGACGGAACGCGGTCGGCTGGGCCCCTCAGGGAGAGACGCCGTCGCGCAGGAAGCGCTCGAGCATCTGCATCCCGGCCGGCGTGAGCACCGACTCGGGATGGAACTGCACGCCCTCGGCCGGGAGCTCCCGGTGGCGCACGCCCTGGACCACGCCGCCCCCGCGGGCGGTCACCACGAGGCTGTCCGGCAGCGCGGCCTCGTCGAGCACGAGCGAGTGGTAGCGCCCGACCTGCACCTCGGGCTCGAGGTCGCGGTAGATCGAGCGGCCGTCGTGCGTGATCCGCGTCGTCTTGCCGTGGACCGGCTCGTGCCGCACGACGGTGCCGCCGAAGGCCTGACCGAGCGACTGGTGCCCGAGGCAGACGCCCAGCGTCGGCACGCCGGCCTCGGGGAAGCGGCGCACGGCCTCCAGCGAGATGCCCGCCTCGTTCGGCGTGCACGGACCAGGCGAGACGACCACGCGCTCGGGCCCGGACGCCAGGAGCGCGTCGACCGTCGCCTGGTCGTTGCGGACGACCTCGACGGTCGCGCCGAGCTCGCCGAGCTCCTGCACGAGGTTGTACGTGAAGGAGTCGTAGTTGTCGATGACGAGGACGTGGGTCACGGCTACGGCCAATCCGGCTGCTCGAGGGCCAGCTCGACCGCGCGACGGATCGCGCGGGACTTGTTCACCGACTCCTCGTACTCGTACTCCGGCCGCGCGTCGGCGACGGTGCCGCCGCCGGCCTGCACGTGCGCGACGCCGTCCTGGAAGACGGCGGTGCGGATGTGGATGCAGGAGTCGAGGTCGCCGTTCCAGGAGAGGTAGCCGACGGCGCCGCCGTAGCCCCCGCGCTTCACGGGCTCGAGCTCGTCGATGATCTGCATCGCCCGGACCTTCGGCGCGCCCGAGAGGGTGCCGGCGGGCAGGACGGAGCGCAGCGCGTCGGTCGCCGCGACGTCCTCGCGCAGCGTGCCGGAGACGGCGCTGACGATGTGCAGGACGTGCGAGTACGTCTCGACGACCATCAGCTCGTCGACGGAGACCGTCCCGTAGTCGCAGACGCGCCCGAGGTCGTTGCGCGAGAGGTCCACGAGCATCACGTGCTCGGCGCGCTCCTTCTCGTCGGAGAGCATCTCCTGCGCCAGCCGCTCGTCCTCGGCGGGGGTCGCGCCGCGCGGCTTCGTGCCGGCGATCGGCCGCATCGCGATCTCGCGGTCGCGGACGGTCACCAGCGGCTCCGGGCTCGCGCCGACGACCTGCCAGCCGCCGAAGTCGAGGAAGTACATGTAGGGCGACGGGTTGACGACGCGCAGGCCGCGGTAGACCGAGAACGGGTCGACGTCGAGCTCGGCGCTCCAGCGCTGCGACGGCACGACCTGGAAGGCGTCGCCCGCGTGGACGTACTCGATGATCCGGGAGACCATCGCCTCGAACTCCGCGCGCTCGTGGGTCGAGCGCCAGGCGACGTCCGTCTCGCGCGCGGGCCCGCTCGCGTCGCGTCCCGGCGGCAGCGGCGCCAGGAGCGCCTCGCGCAGCTCCGCGATCCGCTCGACCGCGGCGGCGTAGCGCGCGCCGAGGGTCGCATCGTCGGCGCGCGCCGCGTCCGGGCCGGCGTCGGGCGCGGCGGGGTCGGCCGTCGCGTGGACCGGTGCGACGAGCAGGACGGTGTGCTGCAGGTGATCGAAGACGACCATCGCGTCGGTCACCTGCAGCGCGAGGTCCGGCGTCCCGAGCGGGTCGGGGTTCGGCGCGGCGAGCGGCTCGACCGTCCGCACGAGGTCGTAGGCGAACACGCCGACCGCCCCGCCGACGAAGGGCGGCAGGCCCGCCACCGGCGCGACGCGCCGGCGGCCGACGGCGTCGCGCGCCAGCGCGTACGGGTCGCCCGGATCGCCCAGGCGCCACTCGATCGTGCGGGCGGGACCGACCCCGAGGAACGACCAGCGGCCGACGCGGCCCTGGTCGGCGCTCTCCAACAGGAAGGCCGGCTCGCCCGGGAAGGCCGCGCGGAGCTTCAGGAACGCCGACACCGGGGTCTCGGTGTCGTCGATCGCCCGCGCGACCACGGGGACGACGTCGTGCTCGGCCGCGTAGGCGACGACCTCCTCCAGGGACGGGGCGATCCGCAGCCCGAGCGTCGCGGCGCGGCGGAGGGCGTCGGTCGGGTCGGCCGGGGACACGGAGCGGGATTCTCCCAGCCGGCGGTCAGCGCCGCCGCTCGCGCAGCACGGCGGCGACGTCGCCGAGGTCCCGGCCGCGGCCGCGGATGAGCGCCAGCAGGTGGTAGAGGACGTCGGCGGCCTCGTTGTCGACGCGCTCGTCGGACTCCTCGCGCGCGGCCCGGTGGACCTCCTCGGCCTCCTCCTGGACCTTCGCTCCGGCGAACTCGCGATCGCCGAGCAGCTGCGCGGTGTAGGAGCCCTCCGGCGCGTCGGCCGCGCGGGCGGCGAGCACGCGCTCGAGGTCGGGCAGGACCTCGAAGTCCGCCAGCCGCGCCGCGGGCAGCTCGGCCGGGCCGAGGCTGCCGTCGGCGACCCGCGGGCGGTCGTGGGCGCCGAAGCACGTCCGCGCACCGGTGTGGCAGGCGGGGCCCGCCGGCTCGACGATCGCCAGCACCGCGTCGGCGTCGCAGTCCACCCGCAGGTCGACGACGCGCTGGACGTTGCCGGAGGTCGCGCCCTTGTGCCAGAGCTCGCCGCGCGAGCGCGACCAGAGGTGCAGCTCGCCCGTCTCGCGGGTGCGCTGCAGGGCGAGGGCGTTGGCGTAGGCGAGCGTCAGGACCTCGCCGCTGCCCGCGTCCTGGATGACGACCGGCACGAGCCCCGCCTCGTCGAAGCGGACGGTCGCGGTCAGGTCCGGCAGGTCGGGCACGCCGACGATTCTGTCAAGGGCCTCCCCCGCGCGCCCGCCGGCCGCGACGCCGGCGCGACGGCGACCCCGACCGTCCGCGTACCATCCCGCGGCGATGCGGCCCGACGCGCATCGGCGACGCCGGGCGCCGGATCCCCCGCCGTTCCCGACGGTCTTCGCCCTCCTGCTCGTCCTCGCGATCGTCGCCGGGGTCGCCGCCGGCGGCGGGTTCTCGAGTCGCGACGGCGAGACGCCCGCGGCCCGCAGCGCGAGCGAGCCCGCCGACGACGAGGCCGCCGACGACGAGGTGGTCAGCGACCCCGCCTTCGACGCCGCCGGCCGCGAGGGCGCCAAGCGTCTGCTCGAC
>JALRCL010000835.1 GCA_023268575.1 Patulibacter sp. | reverse complement strand
CGAGGATCACCGCGCCGGCCGCCCGCATCCGCGCGACCTGGAAGGCGTCCTTCGTCGGGCGGAAGCCCTCGAAGACGAGCGAGCCGTTCGTCGTCGGCATGTCCTTCGTGTCGTAGAGGTCCTTGACGGCGACCGGGATGCCCAGCAGGTCGGTGTCCTTCCCGCGGGCTCGGGCGACGTCGGCGGCCCTCGCCTGGTCCATCGCGTCCTCGGCGACGTGGATGAAGCTGTGCAGCCCCATCTGCCCGGTGTCGTAGGCGGCGATCCGGTCGAGGTACGCGCGGGTGATCTCCTGCGAGGTCGTGCGGCCGGCGCGCATGTCGGCCTGCATCTCGGTGAGCGTCTTGCCGACGACGTCGTACGGCGAGCTCGTCGTGGGGACCTTCGGCACCGGCGCCTTCTCGGGCTGCGGCGGCTGGACCGTCGCGCAGGTCGCCGGCAGCGACGCGTCGATCGCGGCGAGGTCCCAGTTCACGAGCGTGCAGCGCATCGCGGTGCTGATGCCCGACAGGTCCGGCGCGGCGGCCAGCGCGGCGGCGCGCGTCGTCACCGCCTGGATCTGCGCGCCGGCGGTCGCGGCGCTGTCGCGCAGGCCGATGACCGCGAAGTGCGCCAGCGACCGGGTCTGGCCCGGTGCCAGCGTGATCCGGCGCAGGTAGCCGTGGAAGTTCGACTCGTGTCCGGCCGACGGCAGCGCGTTGGCGAACGGGTTGCGCAGCTGGTTGCCCATCCGCAGCAGCCCGCTCGGCGTGCCGATGACCGTCGCGGAGGTGCCGTTCTGCGTCGGGCCCGAGGTCGGCGTGGCCGCCGCGGCCGTCGGCGTGCCGACCGCGACCCAGGAGTCGGCGGCGGTGATCGCGGCGTCGCCGCTGGACGTCGTGAGGACCTTCGCGCTCGTCGCCTGGAAGGCCGCCGAGGTGTCGCTCGCCTGCCCGAGGATGCCGCCGAAGGAGACCTCGATCGTCACCGGGGCGCTCGTGCGGTTCGTGAACGAGTCCACCCAGCGAGCCCAGTTCTCGGCGCCGTTGATCCGCAGGTTGCGGCTGACGTCCACGCCCGCGACGTGGAGCGGCGTCGTCGTGCGGAACTCGTCGATCCCGTCGAAGGTCAGGCCGAAGCCGCGGAGGAGCTCGCCGTCCAGCCGGTCGCGCCGCGTACCGGAGACGTTCATCCGCAGGCCGCCGTAGCCGAGCAGCGAGTTCTGGTTCGTCGAGCGGATCGATCCGGTGTCGACCCCCGGCATCGCGGCGTCGTTCACCGCCCACGACTCGCCGTTGGCGGACGACACGTAGTTGATCGCCGAGGCGGACGGCGCGCCGACGAGCGCGGCGGCAGCGGCGGCGAGGCCGACCGACGCCGTGCGGACGGCGCGGGGTCGCCCGCGGGAGGCGGATGAGCGAGGCATGGGACTCCGTCGATTCGGGCGCTGCCGGGCACCGAGGGAGCGCCGGCGGGCGCGGAGGTCCTGGCGCCGAGCGGCGCATGTGGCGCCGTGCCACCAGGGTGCGGACCATGCTGTCAACGATCCGGACGCCCGCACCCGCCGGTGTGGCGCGTACACGTCCGTCCAGGTGTGCCCATCGGACGATCGACATCGAACGAGCGATCCTCTACTCGCGCGCAACGCGGCGTGCACGACGTCACGGGCCGGATCTAGCGTCCGCCCGATGCTGCGCGAGGCCCGGAGCGCCCGTTTCGACCGCCGCACGACGCTGCTCGGACGCCGGTACGGGCTCGTGCACGGCCACGAGCGGGCGACGATCACCTGGAGCGCGCGGGCGTTCCGGCGGCTCCAGGCCGCGCAGCGGGACCGTCCGGTGGCGCTCCTGCGCGACGACCTGCGGACCTGGTGGGCGTTCGAGGACCGGGTCTGGTGGGAGGACGAGGATCTCGCCGCCGACGACGTGCTCGCGCTCGTGCGCGAGCGCGAGCGGCGCAGCCGGCGACGCCTGGACCGCGCCCGGGCGGCGCTCGCGCAGGACGACGGTCCCGTGCCCGGGGAGCGCCGGCCGATCCCGCGCGAGGTCCGCCGCGCGGTCTGGGAGCGCGACGGCGGTGCGTGCGTGACCTGCGGGGCAACGTTCGACCTGCAGTACGACCACGTCATCCCCGTCGCGCTCGGCGGGGCCGACACCGCGGCGAACCTCCAGGTGCTCTGCGCGCCCTGCAACCAAGCGAAGGGCGCGGCGCTCTGAGCGGGAGCCGACGGCTCGCCGCGGTGCGGGACGCGCTCGTCACCGGCTGGGCGGCGACCTCCTGGCCGGTCGCCGGCGGGATCAGTCGGCGGCCGGCGGTGCCGGAGCGCCCTGCGACACGACGAAGTCCTGGCGCCGGATGAGCAGGGCCGCTCCCGCCGCGCCGACGAGCGCGACGATCGCCGTGATGAGGAAGAGCGTGTTGAGCCCGCTGACGAACGTCGCGTCGGCGAGGTGCCGCAGCCGCTCGAGCTGCTCCGCCGACAGGTCGGGGATCGCCTGCAGCGCCCGATCGGTCTGCCCCGCGGTGACCGCCGCGGCGAGCTGGTCGATCCGCCCCGGGTCGACCGCCGGCCCGGGGGCGCCGGCCGCCGCGGTGGCGAGCTCGTCGTGCACGTGATGCTGGAAGACCGCACCGAGCGCCGCGACGCCGGACGCGATCCCCACCTGACGGAACGTCGAGTTGATGCCCGACGCCATCCCGCTGCGACGCGGCTCGACGACCCCGATGGCGGTCGACGCGAGCGGTGGGTTCACGAGGCCCGAGCCGATGCCGGCCACGACGAACCCGGCGACGAGCACCGTCCAGCCCGACGTCGGCTCGACGCCGCGCATGAGCAGCAGGCCGACGCCGACGAGCAGCAGTCCGGCGCCCAGGAGCGCCCGGACCGGCACGATCGCCGACAGGCGCCCGGCGATCGGTCCGACGAGCAGCATGAGCCCGGTGATCGGCAGGAAGCGCAGACCCGCCTCCAGGGGCCCGTAGTCGAGCACGCCCTGGAGGTAGAGCGTGAGGTACAGGAAGATCGAGAAGAGCGACGCCGACATGCAGAAGGCGACCATCGAGGCGCCGACGAACGTCGGCTTGCGCAGCAGCCGCAGGTCGAACAGCGGGTGCTCGCGGCGCAGCTCGACGAGGACGAACAGCACCAGCAGGACGACCGATCCGGCGAGGCAGCCGACGATCTGCGTCGAGCCCCAGCCCTCGGCGTTCCCGCGCACGAGGCCGAAGATCCCGAGGAACAGCGCCACGCTGAAGAGCACCGCGCCGACCCAGTCGATCCCCGCGGGGTGCGGATCGCGCGACTCGCTGACCTTCGTGAGCGTCAGGAACCCGGCGATCGCGCCGATCGGCAGGTTCACGAAGAAGATCCACTCCCAGCCGAGGCCGTCGGTCAGCAGCCCGCCGAGCAGCGGTCCGACTGCGACCGCCGCGCCGGTCACCGCGCCCATGACCCCGAACGCGATCCCGCGGTCCGGCCCGTGGAAGGCCTGGGCGATGAGCGCCAGCGAGGTGGCGAACATCATGCCTCCGCCGATCCCCTGGACCCCGCGCAGGAGGTTCAGCACGAGCGGCGTCCCGGCCAGGCCGCAGCCCAGCGACGCGAGGCAGAAGACGACGAGGCCGCCGACGAACACGCGCCGGCGCCCGACGAGGTCGGCGAGCGATCCGGCGACCAGCAGGCTCGCGGCGAGCATCAGCGAGTAGGCGTTCACGACCCACTCGAGGTCCGAGAACGACGACTCGAGGTCCCGGCCGATGTCCGGCAGCGCGACGTTCACGATCGTGACGTCGATGAGGAGCATGAAGACGCCCATCGCGATCGCGATCAGCGTCCACCAGCGGCGTTCCATGGGGCCTCCGGGACGGGTGCGCGGCGCCGCGCCCGGCACCGCAGCGCAGCCTACGGCGCGGCGGCTGCCCCGCCGGCGCACTCGGCGCGTCGCCGCTCGGGGGCTCCGACGCGTGCGCTCAGCGCACGACGGTGCGGCGCGTCGCGCTGGACCGACGGCCGGCGCTGTCGCGCACGGCGACCGTCGTGACGAGCCGCTTCGCGCGGCGGACCCGCGTGCGCTGGGCGCTCGTCAGACGGACGACGAGCGTCCGGCTCGCGCCCGGCGCGAGGTCCCGGACGACGGGCAGGCTGCGCAGCCGCGCGCTGCCGGCGCGCAGGCGCCCCTCGACCCAGCAGCTGCCGATCGCCGTCGCCGGGCAGCCGACCGTCACCCGGACCCGCCGGCCGCTGACGCGGACCCCCGGGCGGCTCGCCCGCAGCGCGGCGGGGGCGGCCTCGGGACCGAGGGCGACGATCCGCGCGGGCGCGACGCGCACCGCCGCGCTGCTCGCGGTCGGCAGCTCGACGCGGGCGCGGGCGACGGTCCGGTACCGGCCTCCGAGCACGAGCCCGTCGGCGGGCAGCACGACCGGACCCACGGTCTGCCGCGTCCCGTCGAGCGGGAGCGACCGCGCGGCGACCGTGGCGACCGGCGTGCCGTTGTCGCGACCGTCGATGCCGACGGGGACGATGTCGAGCGTCGTCGTCGCCCGCGCGCCGCCGCGACCCTCGCCGCGCCGGTCGTAGCTCACGCGCAGGGTC
>JALRCL010000724.1 GCA_023268575.1 Patulibacter sp. | reverse complement strand
CCGCGCGTGGCTGCGCAGGCTCCACGACGAGACGCAGGTGACGACGGTCTTCGTGACGCACGACCAGGAGGAGGCGATGGATGTCGCCGACCACATCGTCGTGATGGACCACGGGCGGATCCAGCAGGAGGGGAGCCCGCGGGACGTCTACGAGCACCCGGCGAACGCGTTCGTGATGGGGTTCATCGGCCCGGTGACGAGCGTCGGGGAGGGCTGGGTCCGCCCGCACGACATCGACCTGCTCGCCGATCCCGCGGATGGGGCGACCGAGGTGATGATCGAGCGGGTCGTGCACCTCGGCTTCGAGGTCCGCGTCGACCTGCGCGACAGCCAGGGCGAGGCGCTCTCCGCCCAGACCACCCGCGGCGAGGCCGCCCGCTTGGACCTCCACCAGGGCCAGGCGCTCTTCGTTCGGCTCGGCCGTCCGGGCGAGGAGCGCGTCGAGGCCGCCTGACGCGGGCCACGCGGGGGGACCGCGGGTCGACCCGCATCGCCGGGGGCACGCCGGCCCGCGGCGCCGGGCCCTCGACGCCAACGCCGGTCCGGACCCCGGGCCCGTCTCCACGCGGTACCTCCGGCGCTCCGTCCGCACCGGGTGCGGCCGAGTCGCCGCGCCGGGTGGGTCGGTGGCGCCCGGGCCGGGCCCCGGTCCTCGGCCCGACGGTGCCGCGGACGCGTGCGGATCGTCCATCTCGCCGCCGGCGCTGCGTCGAGGATGACGGCGGACACGTCCTCCGTGCGGAACGTCGCCCTCGAACGACGGAGCCGGTCGAGCACGATGCCTCGCACGCTCCGCACCGATCGCCGCCCGCGATCGTTTCTGCGCTGTTGCGGCGCGAGGTCGAACCGGGCGCCCCATCGTGTGCCCGAGTCGTCCTTGACCGCGGCGGTCACACCGCGTCCCGCTCGCGGCATATACAGGCGTGCACGTGTTGCCACTGTCGCAGCAGACGGACGAGGAGCTCCTGCTGGAAGCGCGCTCGGGGTTCGCCGGTCCGGCGTTCGCCGAGTTCTACCGGCGGCACGAGCGTGCCGTCCTCGCCTACTTCGTCCGGCGGGTCCAGCGTCCGGAGATCGCCGCGGACCTCATGAGCGAGACGTTCGCGCAGGCGCTCGCCTCCCGCGGGTCGTTCCGGCCACGCGGCGAGCACGCCGGCGTCGGATGGCTCTTCGGGGTGGCGCGGCACACGCTGGCGCGCAGCGCGCGTCGCGGCGCCGTCGAGGATCGCGCCCGTCAGCGACTCGGGATCGAGCGCCCCCAGCTGGAGGACGCGCGGCTCGCCGCGATCGACGAGCTCGCGGGCGGGAGCGGCCTCCTCGCCGCGCTCGAGGAGCTTCCCGCGGAGCAGCGGGGGCCGTGCGCGCCCACGTCCTGGACGAGGACGACTACCCGACGATCGCGGCGCGGCTGGACTGCTCGCCCGTGGTCGCCCGCAAGCGCGTGAGCCGCGGGCTCGCGCGGCTCCGCCGCACGCTGGAGGATCCCCGATGACCCCGCTGTTCCCCGAGCTCTCCGCCGACCTCGCCGCCGCCGCCGAGCGCGCGGCTCGCCCGCGCCGCCGTCGCGTCGTCCCGATGGTCGCCGGAGGCCTGGCGGTCGTCGCCGTCGCCGGCGGAGCCACGGCGGCCACCGGCGTCTGGCGTCCGCAGCTCGGCGACGAGCGTCGCGGCCAGCCCACGATCAGCGCGACGCAGGCTCCGCCCGCCCAGCTCCAGGCGCTCGGCGTGCTGCGCCGGCCGGCCACCGACGCCGATCGCGGTCCCGACGTCCGGCGGATCCTGCGCTTCGTCGGCCACGGGTTCCGCGGGGTGCGGACCGACGCCGTCCGGCTCCTCGATCCGGCCGGCAGCGGCGCGGGCGCGCGGATCCTCGTCCCCGCGGAGCGCGCGCACGGCTACGACGATGCCCTCTGCCTCTACGTCGCCGACGGCGACGGCGCAGGGTCCACGTGCTTCACGCTCGAGACGGTCCTGCGCGGTCGCGCCGTCCTGGCCACCGGCAACCCGGCGCCCCTCACCGCCAGGGAGCGCCGGGCGAACGTCCGTGCGGTGGCCCGCGCCGAGCGGCTGGGGCGGGCGAAGCGTCGGGCCCTCCGCGCGCGGCTGGCCCCGCTGCCGAAGGAGCCGGCCGCACGGCGCAGGCGGCTCCAGGACGCGTACGCCGCC
>JALRCL010000570.1 GCA_023268575.1 Patulibacter sp. | reverse complement strand
GGGGCGGTCGTCGCCGTGTCCCGGACGACGGCGCGCGACGTCCGCGAGCGGTGGGGCGTGCCCGCCGACCGGATCGTGGTCGCGCCGCACGGCCCGGGGCAGTGGCGCGCCCGCGACGTCCGCGCCGGGCGCACGGTCCGCGACGCGCCGGCGACCGAGCGGCCGTACCTGCTCTACGTCGGCGACGCCGAGCCGCGCAAGGACCTCCCGACGCTGCGCGCCGGCTACGCGCGCCTGCGCGACGCGCTCGGCGACGCGGCGCCCGACCTCGTCCTCGCCGGGCGGCTCGACGTCGCGCCGGCCTCGGGCGAGCGGCTCGTCCAGGAGCCCGACGGGGACGCGCTCCTGGCGCTCATGGACGGCGCGCTGGCCCTCGTGCACCCCGCCCTGCACGAGGGCGTTGGCCTGACGCCGCTGGAGGCGATGGCACGGGGCGTCCCCGTCGTCGCCGCACGCGCGCCCGGCGTCACCGAGACGGTCGAGGACGCCGCCGCGCTCTTCCCGCCCCGGGACGCGGAGGCCCTCGCCGGCGTCCTGCAGCGGGTCGCGACCGAGCCGCGGATGCGGGAGCGCCTCGTCCAGGCGGGCCGGCGGGTGGCCGGCGCGCGCAGCTGGACCCAGGCGGCACAGGCCCACGTCGCCGCCTACGAGCTGGCGCTGCGGCGCACGCGCGACGGCGACTGAGCCGGGAGCCACCGACGATCGGCCGCGAGGCGCCCCCGAGGATCGGTGGATCCCGGCGGAGCGCGGATCCGCCGACCGGCGGCGGCGAGCATCGGCCGAGCCGCGCCACGGGCCGGTGGACCGGCGGCGAGGGGGGTCGCTCAGGTACCCTCGCGTGCTCCGGTGCGTGGCTCGGGCGCGCGCCGAGCGGGCGCCGGAGCCCATCCTCATGAAGATCGCGATCCTCGGCACCCGTGGCATCCCGGCCGCCTACAGCGGCTTCGAGACGGCCGCGGAGCACCTCGCCGAGCGGCTCGTGCAGCGCGGGCACGAGGTCCACGTCTACTGCCGGCCGCACGTCGTGGACGCCGACCTCAAGGAGCACCTCGGCGCGCGGCTGATCCACCTGCCGACGATCCGCAACAAGTACCTGGACACGTTCGTCCACACGTACCTCTCGGCCGAGCACTGCGTCCGCCGGCTGCGGCCCGACGTGGCGCTGTTCTTCATCGCCGGCAACAGCCCCCTGACGCGCCTGACGCGCAAGGCCGGGCTCCCGACGGTCATCAACGTCGACGGCCTGGACTCCGACCGCTCGAAGTGGCCGGCGGCCGCGAAGGCGTACCTGCGCTTCGCCGAGCGCCACGCGCCCCGCTGGGCCGACGTCGCGCTGACCGACAGCGATGCTGTCGCGGAGATCTTCGCCCAGCGCTACGGGCAGCGGATCGACGTCATCCCCTACGGCGTGGAGGACCCCGACTACGGCACGACCGACGCGCTGCAGGCCCTCGGCCTGGAGCCGCGGGAGTACGTCCTCTTCGTCGGGCGCCTCGAGCCGGAGAACAACCCCCACATGCTCGTGGAGGCGTTCAGCCGGATCCCGTACGAGGCGACGAAGGGCAAGAAGCTCGTCATCGTCGGCGGCGCGCCGTACGCGCACGAGTTCATCCGCAACGTCCGCCGGGGCGCGGATCCGCGGGTCGTCTTCCCCGGCTACGTCTTCGGCCGTGGCTACTGGGAGCTGCAGAAGCACAGCTACCTCTCCGTCGTGCCGACCGAGGTCGGCGGCACCCACCCGGTGATCCTCGAGGCGATGGCCGCCGGCGCGGCGGTCCTCGTGAACGACCACGCGCCGAACGTCGAGACGATCGGCGGCGCCGGGGCGACGTTCTCCGGGTCCGAGGGCACCCCGGCGCTCGCTCGCGAGCTCGAGGCGCTGCTGCGCGACCCCGAGCGCGTCGCCGGCCTGCGCGAGGCCGCGCTCGAGCGCGCGAAGGCCTACTCGTGGGACGTCGTCACCGACCGCTACGAGGCGCTGCTGCAGCGCGTCGTCGAGGGCCGTGGCGCGGGGCGGCTGGACGCCTCGCTCGTCGACCACGACGCACCCGCGCCGTCGCTCGCCGGGCTCGTCCCCTGAGGGCCGGCCCCCACGCGGGAGCGGCCCGCCCGGACGCTCAGCGGCGCGTGCGGAACGAGACGCCGCGGCTGTAGTACGTCTTCGTACCGCTCTTCCACGCCAGGCGCACCGCGCCGGTGCGGCGCACGCGGATCGTGCGGTTCACGAAGCCGTACTTGCTCGTCTTGTACCGGCCGAGCCGCCGGTAGGAGCCCTTCGCGCCGCGGACCTGGACCTCGACGGTCCGCGGGCCGCTGCCGGCGCCGGGCCGCACGCGGCCCCAGAGCGGCAGGCGGCCCTTGCTGTCGGCGTTGCGCCGCGGCAGGTAGATCGGCAGGCGGTAGGCGTCGTAGCCCGGCTTCGCTCGACCCTCGCGGCCCGAACCCTCACCGAAGCGCAGGCCGGTCTGGAAGCTCGAGCCCCAGCGCGAGTTCTCGTTGCTGTCGCCGGCGGTCGGGCCGTCGTCGTAGAGCAGGAACTGCGCGAGGGTCTTGACGTAGCGGTTCTTGTAGGCGATGTACTCGGCCTGGTTGATGTACGCGGCCTGCTTCGCCAGCGTCACGCCCTGGGTGTCCGGGGGGAAGGTCTGATACCCGAACTCCGTCAGGTAGAGCGGGACGGACTTGCGCCCGGTCTTGTACCGCGCCATCGCCCGCTCGAGCTGGTCGGTCAGCGTCCCGAGGTTCGCGGTCGTGACCCAGTCGTCGGGATAGTCGGGCCGTCGGTCGGGCGCGAAGCTCAGCTCGTACGGATGGTGGGCATAGCCCGTCATCTGGAACAGGCCCGGATGCGCGGCGACGAACTCCGGCGCGTTCGGCGTCTCCGGGCAGTCGGCGGCCTTCGCGGCGGTGCCGGTGAGGAAGCCCATCCGGTCGTTCAGGCAGTAGAGGCGGCGGAAGAACCGCATCGCGTCCATCGGGGAAGCCCGCGTGGTACGGCGGCGCGCCTGGTGCGTGCCCTTCGGAGCCGTCTCGCCGACGAGGATCGTGTCGGACTGCGGCGTGTGGCCCGTGGACTGCAGGGCCGCCC
>JALRCL010000538.1 GCA_023268575.1 Patulibacter sp. | reverse complement strand
GAGGCCCCGGGCCACGCCACCGAGCTCGCGCGGCAGGCCGTGTGCGACGGCGTCGACGCGGTGGTGAGCCTCGGCGGCGACGGGACGGTGAACGAGATCGCCAACGGCCTGGCCGGCAGCGACGTCGCGCTGCTGCCGCTGCCCGGCGGCGCGACGAACGTCTACCACCGCCTCGTCGGCATGCCGCCGGACCTCATCGACGCGACGGAGCACGCGCTGACGCTCGCCGACCGCTGGACGCCGCGCGCGGTCGACCTCGGTCGGATCGGCGACCGCTGGTTCACGTTCGCCGCCGGCGTCGGACTCGACGCGGACGTCGTGCGTCGCGTCGACGCGCGCCCGGCCCTGAAGGCGCGACTGGGGCCGTGGTTCTTCGCGTCGGTCGCCGTCGGGGTCTTCCTGCGCCGCTACACCGTCAACCCGCCGCAGCTCCAGCTCGAGCTCCCCGACGGCCGGCGGCTCGACGGCGTCACGCTCGTGCTGCAGAACGCCCGCGAGTTCACGTACTTCTCGCGCTCGCCGGTCCGGCTGATCCAGGACGTGACGCTCGAGTCCGGCCGCGTCAGCGGCGCGGTCCTGCGCCACACGCGCCCGACGGTCATGCCCGGCGTCATGCTGCGCGCCCTCGTGCCGTCGCTGGAGGTCTCCTCGGGCCGCGCGATCGACGCGGCGCGCGACCTCGAGCGCGCGACGCTGCGCACGCGCGACGGTCGTCCGCTGCCGTTCCAGGTCGACGGCGACTACGCCGGCGACCTGCTCGAGGCCGAGATCGGCGTCGGGCGCGAGGCGCTGCGGGTCATCGCCTGACCCGCCCGGCCCGGCGGCGACGGCTGGAACGGTTCCGCCGCTTCCGGGGCGGCGTCGACCGCCGCCCGCGCACGCGATCGGTCGGCGGCTAGGCGCTCGGGGTGACGCGGAAGGCGTCGAAGACCGCGTCGATGTTGCGCAGGCGGTTGATCGTCGTGCGCAGCTGGCGGGTGTCCCCCACCTCGACGACGAACCGGTTGCGGACCATCGGCGGCGTCGTCGTGCAGACGGCGGAGACGATGTTCACGCCGCCCTCGGCGAAGACCCGCGTGAGGTCCTCCAGCAGGCGGTGCCGGTCGTAGCCGTCGACCTGGAGCTCGACCTTGAACGACTGCTGGTGCTGCCCGGCCCAGTCGACCGGCACGAACCGCTCGGGATCCTTGCGCAGCTGCTGGACGTTGGGGCAGTCGTCGCGGTGGATCGTGATGCCGCGGCCGAGCGAGACGTAGCCGACGATCGGGTCGCCGGGCACCGGGCGGCAGCACTTCGCCATCCGCAGCATGACGTCGCCGACGCCGTCGACCGCCACGCCGTAGGAGGACGCCGAGCCCGTCGGCTGGCGACGGGCGACGTCGGGACGCAGGAGCTGCTCGACCGGACCGGCGGTCTCGTCGTCGCCGGCCTCGCCCTCCTTCAGGTGCTTCAGGACCTTGTTGACGACGACGCGCGGGCTGACCTTGCCACCGCCGACGGCGATGTAGAAGTCGTCGGCCTTGCGGTAGCCCATCTCGTGGATGACGTCCGCCAGGAGCGTCGATCCGACGAGCCGCTGGGCCGGCAGGCCGGCCTTGCGCAGCTGCTCCTGCAGCAGGTCGCGTCCCTGGTGCTCGTCGTCCTCGCGACCGACCGCCTTGAACCACGCCTTGATCTTCGACCGCGCCCGGCTCGTCTGCGCGAGCGCGAGCCAGTCGCGCGACGGGCCGCGCTCGCGGTTGGCGGTCAGCACCTCGACGATGTCGCCGGAGCGCAACGTGTAGCTCAGCGGCACGATCTTGCCGTTGACCTTCGCGCCCACGCAGCGGTGGCCGACGTCCGTGTGGACCTCGTAGGCGAAGTCGACCGGCGTGGCGCCGCGGGAGAGCGACTTCACGTCGCCCTTCGGGGTGAAGACGTAGACCTCGTCCTCGAACAGGGCGACCTTCAGGTCGTCCATGAACTCCTGCGGGTCGTCGTTGTCCCGCGAGGTGTCGAGCATCGCGCGCAGCCAGGCGAACTTGTCGCCGTCGCCCGGGCCGGGCGCGGCGCCGTTCCCGGCGCCGCGGGCCTCGTGGCCGTTGCCGGACGCCGCGTCGCCGGGGGTCACCGGGGCGGTGCTCCCGGCGGGCCGCTCCTTGTACATCCAATGCGCGGCGACGCCGAACTCGGCGGTGCGCTGCATGTCGTACGTGCGGATCTGGATCTCGAGCGGGCGACCCTCGGGACCGACGACCGTCGTGTGCAACGACTGGTACATGTTGGCCTTCGGCATCGCGACGAAGTCCTTGAACCGTCGCGGCAGCGGCTTCCACAGCGCGTGGATGACCCCGACGGCGCCGTAGCAGTCGTTCACGGAGTCCACGACGACCCGCATCGCGGTCAGGTCGTAGATCTCGTTGAACTCCCGACCCTTGCGGGTCATCTTGAGGTAGATCGAGTAGAAGTGCTTCGCGCGGCCGGAGATCTCGGCCTCGATGCCGACCGCCTCGAGCTCGCGCTGCAGGTACTCGCCGGCCTTCGCGACGTACGTCTCCCGCTCGCCGCGCTGCTGGTTCACCAGGCCCTTGATCTCCTGGTACTTGCGCGGGTGGAGCGTCGCGAACGCGAGGTCCTCGAGCTCCCACTTGATCGCGTGGATGCCCAGCCGGTGGGCGATCGGCGCGTAGACCTCGAGCGTCTCCTTCGCGATCTCCAGCTGCTTGGGGCGCTTGTGGGCCTGGAGCGTCCGGGCGTTGTGGAGCCGGTCGGCGAGCTTGATGAGGATGACCCGCACGTCGGCGGCCATCGCGACGACCATCTTGCGGTAGTTCTCCGCCTGCGCCTCGTCGCGGCTCGTGAACTGGATCCCGTCGAGCTTCGTGACGCCGTCGACGAGCAGCCGCACGGTCGCGCCGTAGCGGCGCTCGATCTCGTCGAGCTCCGCGGCGGTGTCCTCGACGGTGTCGTGCAGCAGGGCCGCGACGACCGCCTCGGTGTCCAACCGCATCCCGGCGCAGATCTTCGCGACCTCCGTCGGATGCGCGATGAACGGCTCGCCGGACTTGCGCCGCTGGTCGCGGTGGTGCAGGCAGGCGAAGAGGAACGCGTCGTCGACCCGCGCGAGGTCGATGGCGCTGCGTTCGTCCTCGGCGTGCTCGGCGATCACGGCGTGGAGGTCCGCCCGCAGGGACAGCTCCTCCTCCGTCAGCGCGCCCCGGTCCCGGGCCGTGGCGTCGTCTCGGGTCGCCGGAGCAGCCCCGGCGGAGACGCCGATCCGCTCGCGGGTGCGCTCGTCGGTGACGGTCACCGGGGAGCGGCCGTCGTCGCTCACGTCCGGAGCGGCGCTCGTCGCGGGTCCCGTGCGCTCAGCCATCGATGCCGCTCCTCGCCGCGCGCGGACCAGGCGCGATGGGTCGGGCCGTCCTCGAGCGGCGAGACGGGCCCTGCGCCGGCCGCGACGATCCGCTCGGTGCGGTCGACCACGACCGCACCGCACTCCTCGAGGACCCGGAGCAGGAGACCGAGGCGCCAGCCGGAGTGCGCGCCGAGGAGCGCGGCGAACGGCGACGGCCCCGCGGTCCGCAGGGCTCGGAAGAGGGCGATCGCGTCGCCGCGAAGATCGTGCTCGTCACGCAACGCATCCACCGTGAAGCGTAGCTCAGGGTCGTTCCAGGTCCGCCACGCTCGCCCGTCCTGCAGCGCATCGAGCAGCGCGAGGTGGACGGCGTCGCTGGGCGGGTCGACCGCGACGAGGTGGGCCGCGCCGTCCAGCGTTGCCGGCGTGCGCACCGCGCTCCACCAGTCCGTGAGCGCGAAGCCGCCCACCACCGGCGCGAGCTGGGCGTGCCGGCGCCGCGCGTCCGACACGAGCGCGACGACCGGCTCGCCGGTGGCCACGAGCGCGGCGAGCGCCGCCACCGCACCGGCCGGCGAGCGGTCCACGAGCCGGTCGACCGCCGCGGCGAGCGTCGACGCGCCCGCCGGGTCCGGCGAGGAGGGAAAGGGCTCGTCGGCCTCGAGGATCGAGAGGGCCGCGTCGAGCGGATCCCCGTCCAGCCGGTCGATCGGTGCCGGGGTGGCGAGCGCCATGCGCCGTGCCCGCAGCCGCGGCAGGACGGAGCCGGCGAAGGCATGGCGCTCGAGCGCGAAGCTCCCGACGAACGGGCCGTCCGGACACGGGAGCTCCTCGCAGCCGAACGCGACCGCGGCCACCCGCGTGCCGCCGCTGCGGACCGTGAACGCGAGGTGCGCGCCGTGGCTGCCGAGGGTCCGGACACCCTCCCCGCGGGCCCCGACGACCTGCAGGACCGGCTCCGGGTTGCCTTCGCCGAACGGCCCCAGGGCGAGCAGCTGCTCGGCGAGGCCCAGCGAGAGGTCGGCCCCGCCGACGATCGCGTCCACCTGCTCGACCGCGACGAGCGCGTCCTCGTGGAGGTGCTCGGCGGCGTGGGCACGGAACGCCGTGGCGAAGTCGTCGATCGCCCCCCGGTCCAGCCGCAGACCCGCCGCGGCGCGGTGGCCGCCGTGCGCGAGCAGCCGCTCGGCGCAGGCATCGAGGCCGGCGAGCAGGTCGAACCCGGGGACCGAGCGGCCCGAGCCGACCGCCTCGTCGCCGTCGATGGCCAGGAGGACGGCCGGCCGCCCGGTGCGCTCGACGATCCGCGAGGCGACGATCCCCACCACGCCCGGGTGCCAGCCCTCGCCGGCCAGCACGTAGGCGGGCTGCTCGCCCTGGGCGTCGGCCTGCGCCTCGGCCTCGCGCCGGATCCGCCGCTCGAGCTCGCGGCGGTCGCGGTTGGCGAGATCGAGCCGGTCGGCGAGCCGCCGGGCCTCGCCGGGGTCGTGCTCCACGAGCAGTGCGACGGCCGCGTTGGCGTCGCCGACCCGTCCCGCGGCGTTGATCCGCGGCGCGAGGCGGAAGGCGACGGAGCGCTCGTCGACGTCGGCCGGCGCGGTGCGCGACACGTCGAGCAACGCGCGTAGCCCGGGCCGGCGGGAGTCCGTGATCGCCTGCAGCCCGCGGCGGACGATCCAGCGGTTCTCGCCCCGCAGCGGCACGACGTCGGCGATCGTCGCGATCGCGACGAGGTCGAGGTCGATGTCCGCGCCGGCCGGGTCGTGCCCTGCCGCGGCCAGGAGCGCGCCGGCCAGGCGCCAGGCGACGCCGGCGCCGCACAGCTCGGGTGCGGGGTAGCGGGTCGTCCCGTGCGGATCGGCGGGATCCCGGGGCAGTCCCGGGTGGGCGATCGGTACCGCGGGCAGCGCGCCGTCGGCGCGCGGGCGGTGGTGGTCGGTGACGACGAGGTCGAGCCCGAGCTCGGCGGCCAGCGCGGCCTCGTCGACGGCGGTGACGCCGCAGTCGACCGTGACGACGAGGTCGAATCCGTCCCCGGCGAGCCGGCGCACGGTGTCGGCACCGAGGCCGTAGCCGTCCTCGAGCCGATGCGGGACGAACCAGGTCACGTCGCCGCCGACCTGCCGCACGGCGCGCACGAGGGTCGCGGTCGCGCAGACCCCGTCGCAGTCGTAGTCGCCGTGGACGACGATCCGCCCGCGTCGGCGCACGTGGGCGAGGATCCGCTCGGCCGCCTCGCGCAGGCCGTCGAAGGCCTCGAGCGGATGGCGCTCCTCGGCCGCGAGGAACCGCGCCGCGGCGTCCGGGTCGGCGAGTCCGCGCCGCACGAGCACCTGGGCGGTGACCTCGTGGACGCCGAGCGCCGCGACGATCCCGTCGACCGCGGCCTGCGGGGCCGGCGGGATCTCGAAGCGGACGCTCACCTCGTGCACGGTAGGGCCCGGACCGGACGGTCGCGTCCGGTCGACGGAGCCTGCCGGGCGGCGTCAGGCCCGGCTGGCGGCCGCGGTGGCCGCCTCCTCCTGCGCCTCCTTGCGGGCGCCGTAGAACCACAGCGCCGTGAGCGCGACGAGCGTCCCCGGGATCCCCAGCAGGACGGTGGCGACGTCGGTGTCGGCGCGGGAGGGCATCGAGAGGCCGCTGAGGAGCCAGCCCCCGAGCACGCCACCGATCATCGAGAACACGAACCCCCCGACGATCCCGCCCCAGAACTTGTCCGGGACGAAGATCGTGAAGTGCCAGATCGCCAGGGCGATCAGGACCCAGGTCAACGCGGCCATGGTGCAGCTCCTCGCTTCCGGGACGACGGCTCAGCGCCGGCCGTGGCGTCGGTTGCTCTTGCCCTTGCCCTTGCGGGCGCCGGTCCCCCGGGTGCGGTCGTCGCGCAGGACGACGTCCTCGGGGCTGAGGTCGGCCGCGCGGGACGGCGGCTCGGGCGCGGCGGGCTCCTCCGGCGCGGCGGTCCGCTGACGGCCCCCGGAACCGGGCTCGATGCCCAGCTCGTCCACCATCCGCTGGAACTCGTTCGCGGAGACGGCGGTGCCGGCCTCGGGCTCCGGGGCGGTGATCCGGTCGCCCTTCGGCTTCTGCGCGAACGGATCGACGCCGCCCTTGGACGCGTTGGCGTCCGGGTAGGGCGGCAGCGTCCCGCCGGCGGCGAGCGTCAGGCGGCGCCGCTTGGCCTTGAAGGTCGGCAGGCGCTCCATCCACTCCGTGAGGACGGGGCCGGCGATGAAGATCGACGAGTACGCGCCCGACAGGGTGCCGACGAGCATCGCGAGCGCGAAGTCCTTCAGCGTGTCGCCGCCGAAGAGCAGCAGCGCGAGGGTCGGGACGCCGGCGGAGAACGACGTGATGAGCGACCGGCCGAGCACCTCGCTCAGCGAGCGGTTGGCGATCTGGCTGAACGCCGCCGACGGCAATCGCTTGAGGTTCTCGCGCATGCGGTCGAACACGATCACCGTGTCGTAGATCGAGTAGCCGATGATCGTCAACAGCGCGGCCACCGTCGAGGCGGTGATCTCCGCCCCCGTGAGCGCGTAGATGCCGGCCGTGATCAGCAGGTCGTGGACCACCGCGATGAGGATCGGCACGGTGAACCGGACGCCGAACCGGAACCAGACGATCAGCGCGATGAGGACGAACGAGGCGATGATCGCGATCACCGCGAGCCGCGCGACGGTCTGCCCGAACGTCGGGCCGACGGTGTTGGAGTCCAACGTGGCCGGATCGACGCCGAGGGTCCCGAGCGCCCGCGTGACGGCCTCGAGCTCGTTGCGGTCGAGGTTCTGCGTCGCGAGCTGGAAGGTCTGGCCGTTGCCACGCTCGCGGGCGGCCGCGCCGCTGAGCTCCACCGTCTGGATCTTCGCGTCGCCCTCGCCCAGCGGCTCGAGCACGCGACGGACGTCCTCGACCGTCGTGCCCTGGCGGGCGGTCGCGGTGATCTGGGTGCCGGACTCGAAGTCGATGCCGAAGTTCAGGCCCTTCGCGCCGATGCCGATCGCGCCGATCGCGAGGATCACGCCGGAGATCGAGAAGAACCACTTCGACGCCTTGACGAAGTCGAACCGGTGCCAGATCGGGTCGCGCTTGCGCGCGCCGAGCATCGCCGGGTGGGTGATGATCGGCGAGCGGGAGAGCAGGCCCAGGATCGCCTGCGTCATCACGAGGGCCGTGACCATCGAGACGATGACGCCGATGCCGAGGTTGAAGGCGAAGCCCTTCACGCCGGCCGTGGCGACCATGAAGAGGATGAACGCGACGAGGAACGTGATCGCGTTGCCGTCGAGGATCGCCGACAGGCCCTTGCGATAGCCGTCCTTGATCGCCCGTGGGACCGATCTGCCGGCTTGGAGCTCGTCCTTCACGCGCTCGAAGATCACGACGTTCGCGTCGGCGGCGACGGCGACGGTGAGGATGAGGCCCGCGATGCCCGGCAGCGTCAGGACGATCGGGATGAGCTTGATCAGCGCGAGGAAGAAGACCGTGTAGACGGCGAGGCCGAGGACGGCCACGACGCCGAGCGCGCGGTAGAAGAGGATGAGGAACAGCGCGACGCCGAGGAAGCCGAAGATGCCGGCCTTCAGGCCCTGCGAGAGCGCCTCCTGGCCGAGCGTCGCGGAGACCTGCTGCTGCGAGATGAGGTCGAGCTTCAGCGGCAGGGAGCCGGACTTCAGCTGGTTGGCCAGCCGCTGGGCGGAGTCGATCGTGAAGCTGCCCGAGATCGACGAGCCGCCGGAGCCCGAGATGCCGTTCGGGTTCTCGTTGAAGTCGATCAGCGGGACCGAGACGAGCTTCTGGTCCAGGACGATCGCGAAGTGGTTCGCGCAGATCTGGGCCTGCTGGCGGGGGTTCGCCCCGGCCGGCGCGACGCAGTTGTCGCGTCCGCGGTCGGCGATCCGCTTCGTGATGTCCTTCCAGAGGCCCTTGCCGCGGTCGCTGAACTCGAAGGTGACGTTCGGCCCGCGGCCCCCGGGCCGCTGGTCGAAGCCCTGGGCCGGGTTCTTGATGTCCTCGCCGCGAAGCTCCGCCACGTCGCGCAGGACGAACCAGCGGCTGTTGCGCCGCGTGATCGGGTCGCCCTCGATCTTCGAGTCCGGGTCGTCCTCGGCCTCGACGATCCGGTAGCCCTTGGGGATGCTCACGAGCCGGAGCGGCTTCGCGGTGCCGGAGCGGCGCAGGTCGCGCAGGACGTCGGGCTGCCGCGCCAGGGCGCGCTCGAGCGACGTGCTCGTCGCGAGCTGCTCCTGCGTCTGCTGTGGCCCGGCGATGACGGTCTTCGTGCGGTCGTTGACCGCGTACCACTGCCCGTCGGCGATCGATCGGCGATCGTCGGCGGGCTTCAGCTCGCGCGCCCGCATGATCGCCTCGTAGGCGGGAGCGGCGGCGACGCTCTGGCGGAACCCGGCCGACTGGACGATCTCGGGGTTCGTCGGGTCGATGACGCCGTCCGGACCGACGACGCTCGCCTCCCAGTCGTAGAACGCCATCTGCGCGGTGGAGCCGACGGTGTCGGCCGCCTCCTGCGGGTTCGTGACGTCCGGCAGGCCGACATCGATCTGGTTGCTGCCCGAGCGCTGGATCTCGGCCTCGGCGACGCCGAGGCTGTTGACCCGCTCCTGCATGACGTCGATCGTGCGGTCGAGCGCCGCCTGATCGAGCTCCTCGCCCTTCGTCGCCTGGGCCTCGTAGATCAGCTGGACGCCGCCCTTGAGGTCCAGGCCCTGCTTCGTCGGCTTCGTGGCCAGCACGACGCACGACGCGGCGACCATCAGGGCCACGAGCAGGAGGATCAGCGAGTTGCGGCGACGGTCGGTCATGGCGCGGTGGCAAGGGTACCCGTCGCCCGCGCGACCCGAGCCGCGCCCCCCGCCGGTCGCCGCGCGGCGACCCCAGGCTCAGGCTCAGCCCGGCGGGACGAGGCCCAGGTGCTCGTAGGCCGCGACGGTCGCGGTGCGGCCCCGGGGCGTGCGCTGGAGCAGGCCCTGCTGCAGGAGGTAGGGCTCGTAGACGTCCTCGATCGTGTCGGCCTCCTCGCCGACCGCCGCCGAGAGGGTCGACAGCCCGACGGGGCCGCCCGCGAACTGGTGGCAGATCGCCGCGAGGATCTCGCGGTCCAGCCGGTCCAGCCCCCGGGCGTCGACCCCGAGGCGGTCGAGGGCCTCCCCCGCCGCCGCGCCGGTCACGTGGCCCCCGGCGCGGACCTCGACGTAGTCGCGCACGCGGCGCAGCAGCCGGTTGGCCACGCGCGGCGTGCCGCGGGAGCGCAGCGCGATCGCGGCGGCGCCCTCCTCGTCGACGCCCAGCTCGAGCAGCCGGGCCGAACGGTGGACGATCGAGACGAGGTCGTCCAGCGCGTAGGGCTCCAGCCGCTGCTGGAGGCCGAAGCGGTCGCGCAGGGGGCGCGAGAGCAGTCCGGCCCGCGTCGTCGCGCCGACGAGCGTGAAGGGCGGGAGGTCGATCGTCACGACCCGGGCGCCGGGACCCTGGCCGATCGTCACCGGCAGCTGCCGGTCCTCCATCGCCGGGTAGAGCGTCTCCTCCAGCGCGCGCGGGAGCCGGTGCAGCTCGTCGACGAAGAAGACGCTGTGGGGCTCGAGCGCCGTCAGCAGGGCCGCGACGTCGGCCTTGCGCTCCAGCGACGGCCCGGCCGTGAGGACGAACGGCGCTTCGAGCTCCTCGGCCAGGATCCGCGCCAGCGACGTCTTGCCGAGGCCGGGCGGACCGGCCAGCAGCACGTGGTCCAGGGCCTCGCCGCGGCGACGGGCGGCGTCCACGGCGATCGACAGCTGGTCGCGGACGTGCGGCTGGCCCACGAACTCCTCGAGCGTTCGCGGGCGCAGCGACCGGTCCTCGTCCTCCTCACCGGGCGCGGCGACGGGATCGGGCAGCCGCGACGGGGCGCCGTCCGGGGTCCGGATGCCGCTGCCGATCGGCCGGCCGAGGGGGTCGAGGTCGCTCACGCGCGGGACCTCCGCAGCGCGTCGGCGATGAGCTCGGCCGCCGTGTCGCCGTGGGCGACCGCGAGCAGGGCATCGACCTCGGCCAGCGGCAGCCCGAGGCCGAGGAGGCCCTCGCGCGCCTCGCCGACGGGGGATCCGGGGTCCCCGATCCCCGCCGGCACGCCGGTGCCGGCGCCGAGCGTCGCGTGACCGGCGAGCTTCTCCTGCAGCTCGCTGACGATCCGCTCGGCGAGCCGCTTGCCGATCCCGGGCGCCTGCTGGAGGCGCTTCGCGTCGCCGGCGGCGATCCCCGCGGCGATCTCGTCCGGGGTGCCGCCGGAGAGCACCGCGAGGGCCATCTTCGGCCCGACGGCCTGGACGCCCACGAGCAGGTGGAAGAGGTCGCGCTCGGACGGCGTGGCGAACCCGTAGAGCGTCATCGCGTCCTCGCGGACGGCGAGGTGGCAGAGCAGCTCCACCTCGCCGCTGCCGGGCAGCCCGGCGAGCGTCGTCGCCGAGCAGCCGACGGCGTACCCGACGCCACCGGCGGTGAGCAACACGATCTGGTCGGCCCGGCGCTCGACGACCGTGCCCCGCAGCAGCGCGATCACGCGCTGAGCGCCGCCCGCAGCGGCGCGTGGTTGGCGTGGCAGATCGCTGCGGCGAGCGCGTCGGCGGCGTGGTCGGGCGTCGGCGGGGCGTCGAGGCGCAGGAGCGCTTGAACCATCCGCTGGACCTGGGCCTTGTCGGCGCCCCCGCGCCCGCAGACCGCGCCCTTGATCTGCTGCGGGGTGTAGTCGACGCAGTCGACTCCGCGCTGCGCCGCGGCCAGGAGGGCGACGCCACGGGCCTGGCCGACCGCCAGCGCGCTCGTGGCGTTGCGCCCGAAGTAGAGGGACTCCATCGACACCGCGTCGGGACGGTAGTGCTCCAGGAGCTCGCTCACGACGCGGTGGATGCGGGTCAGCCGGTCCGCGAGCGGCTCGCGGGCCCCGGTGGCGATGACACCGCCGTCGAGGGCCACGAGGTCGCGCGGGCGCCGCTGGACCACGCCGAAGCCCGTGTTGGCCAGGCCGGGGTCGATGCCGAGGACGATCACCACGCCGTCATTCTCCGCATCGGGCCGGACGTCCTGCACGGGAACGGATGTTCGCACGATCTCGTGCGCCGGCCGCCGCGCTCGCGCCCCCGCGCGGCACGCGTGACCGGCGGACCGGCGTCACCCGCGACGTCCGCCCGACGCCGCGTCGGCGAGGACCTCGGCGACCGCCTGCCGGAAGGACCGCTCGTCGAGCCCGGCCGCGGTGCCGCGGCCGCCCCGGCGCAGGCGGGCGCGCAGGTCCGGGTCCGCCGCCAGCCGCCGGACCGCCGCGGCGATCGCGGGCGGATCCTCGTGCGGGACGACGAGCGCGTTATCCCCGTCGCGCAGGTACTCGTCCTGGCCCCCGCCGCCGGTGGCGACGACGGGACGGCCCTGCGCCATCGCCTCGAGCGGCACGAGGCCGAACGGCTCCGACCAGCGGACCGGGAAGAGGACGGCGTCGTGCTCGGCGATGAGCGACGCGACGCGCTCCCGCCCGACGGGGCCGAGCAGCGTCACCCGGTCGGCCAGGCCGAGCGCCGCCGCCTGCTCGCGCAGCCGCGCGGCGATCCGGTCGTCCCCGCCGCCCGCGACGGTCAGCCGGTGGCCGGGCAGCTGCGCCAGGGCGGCGACGGCGAGGTCGACGCCCTTGCGCTCGTCGAGCCGGCCGAGGCACAGCAGCGCGCCCGTCAACGTCCGCTCGGGCGCGGGCGCGTCGGGCAGCGCGACGCCCGGGGCCACGACGCGCCACCCGGGAGGCCAGGGCGCGTCCTCGGCGCCGAGGAGCTCGACGCCCAGCCGGCGGGAGTTCAGGAGCACCGGCCCCGACGGCAGGACCGGGAGCTCGTCGCGGATCCGCCGCCGCAGCCTGGATGCGACGCGGCGGGCGGTGGCCGTTGCGCCGGTCCCGCGGGCCGCACCGCCGACCGGGATCGGGCCGGGGCCCACGTCGCTGCCGAGCCGGCGGGCGACCGGCCCGGCGAGCGGGCCCAGCGGCCGCAGCCGGCGCGCGAACGGATCGACGCGGTGCGCATAGCGGGGCCAGAGGTCGTGGACGACCGAGACGATC
>JALRCL010000499.1 GCA_023268575.1 Patulibacter sp. | reverse complement strand
TGGTTCTGCACCGCGGCGCGCGCCGTGGTGGGTGGTGACGCGTCCCAGAGCGCGGCGAACAGCTCCTCGAGTCCCACGGCGCGCCCTGGGCTGGCCGCCGCCAGGCGCGCCACGAGCCGCCGCTGGACGCGGGTCACCTCGATCGGCGCGTCGTCGAGCGCGAGCCGCGCCCGACCGAGCACGAGCGCGCGGACCCGCGGTGCTGACGGGGCCGGACCGGGGGGCTGCGTGGCCGTCACCCGGCGCAGCCTACGGCTCCCGACGCGCCACGTCCGCGCCGGGTCCCGGCGCGTCCGCGGCGATGCGCCGTGGCGCCGCGCCGCTCGTCGCTCACCCGCTGACGCGGACCGTCACGGTGCGCGCGTCCAGCGGCGCGCCCCCGATCCAGGCCTGCACCCGCATCCGGTAGCGCCCGGGCACGAGCCGTCGCACCCGGGCCCGCCGGATCCCGGGCCGTGCCGCACGCAGCGTCACCCGGGCGACGGTCCGGAACCGCGCGGGCCGACCGTCGCGCCCCTTCGGCGCGACCTCCCGGTCGATCCGGATCGTCGCCCGACCGGCGAGCGGGAATCGCGCGGCGATCCGGGTGCGGGAGAGGGTCGGCTTGCCGAGGCGCTTGCGCGAGGACGAGGAGGCCCCCGGACCGGAAGGGGACGTGGAGGTGCCCTTTGCGACCGCCGTCGGGCCCCCCGGCGTCGCCTGCTCCGCCGTCTTGCCGGCGGCCATGGCCTTCGCGGACGGACCGAGCGCGAACGGCTGGCCGCCGTTGGCCAGCACCGCGAGCGCCAGCTGCTCCGGCGGCGCGTGGTCGGCCCAGTCGGCGGGGACACGGCGCTCCTTCGCCGGATCCCAGCCCGGGGGCATGACGTTGCGCAGCGCGAGCGGGATCCGCAGGCCGACGTCGGGGACGACGAGCGTCGTGCCGTACCGGAACCGGTAGTCGGCGAAGAGCATCCCCAGGCGGAGCATGATCGTCCGTCCCGGCGGAACGCGCTGCACGTCGCAGGGACTCAGGAGGTCCGTGTGGCACGAGAACGCCGCGACGCGGTCCCCGCCCTCGAGCCGGAGGCCCTTGAGGAAGACGAGGTCGTCCCCGGTATTGCGCAGTCCGACGGTCACGAGCATCCCCGGGCCGGCGAGGTTCCCGAACGTCAGGAGCTCCCCCGGCTGGAGGTTGCGGGCGACCGACGGCTCGTGGAACGGCGCCACGGCGACGTCGAGCCGCGGACCCAGTGGGGAGAGCACGGAGCGGTAGGAATCGCGCGGGTAGATCACCGGAGCGGCGTTCTCCTGCGTCGGGTCGTATCCGCGGTGCAGGAGGCCGTACTCGTCGATCCCGGGCCCGGGGAGCCGCGCGCGGAGCGAGAGGTCGACGCCGTCGCGCACCTCGCCCCGCTGGACGACGAGATCCGGGGCGTCGTCGCGCCCCATCGGCAGATCGGGCCAGCGGGCGGGCAGGCCGAAGCGGCTCTCGCCCGTCAGGCGCCAGTGGCCGCCACTGAGACGCAGCTCGTAGCTCCCGTCGGCGGCGGTGTCGGCCGAGAAGCGCACCGTGCCGTCGGGGTTCGCCGCCGTGACCGTGGCGGGACCGAGCGCGGATCCGCGGACGGCGACCCGGCCGCGGATCGTGGCGCTGCGGGCCGGGATGCGCTGGTCGAGCACGACCGTCCCCGCCCCGAGGCCGCCGCGCAGCTCCGCGAGGATGCTGCGCCGCGTGCCCACGTGGTCGGCCGCCTCGACGCGCAGCTCGGCGGCACCGCTCTCCCAGGACGGCTCGACGGCGGGCACGAAGACGTCCGTCAGGCGGTACCGGCCGTCCTCGTCGGTCTCGGTCTGCCGCGAGACGTTCGGGCGCTCGCCGGTCGCGTC
>JALRCL010000429.1 GCA_023268575.1 Patulibacter sp. | reverse complement strand
TCCTTGGAGCCCGGCGGCCGGTGGTAGGGCGCGTCGAGCTCGCGGCTGACGAGCACGATCCGGCCCGCGAACCCGCCCTCGCGCAGGGTCTTCGCCGCGGTCGCCGAGGCGATCCCGCCGCCGATCAGGAGGACGTCGGTGTGCTCGCGGGGGGTGTCGTCGGTCATCGCGTGCGGACGCTACCCAACCCCGGTCGCGGCGGGCCGTCCCGGTGGCGCGGCCGTCCCCCCGGCCGGGTGCGTCGAGGGTGGTCCACGACGGGCGCGTCAGGCGGCCGAGCGGCGCGCCGGGCGCGGGCCGCGGCGCACGAGCGGTCCGCCGCCGCAGCTCGTGACGAAGGCGGCGGCGCGCTGCGGGTGGCCGAGCAGCCACCCCTGGCCGATCGTCACGCCGAGGTCGCGGACCGCTGAGAGCTGGTCGGGCCGCTCGATGCCCTCCGCGACGACCTGCAGACCGAGCTGCTCGGCGACGTTCACGAGAGCCCGGACCATGACGCGGTCGTCGTCGCCCGCCTCGGCGGTGTCGAGCGAGCCGATGAACGAGCGGTCGATCTTCACGAGCGCGCCCGGGATCCGGCGCAGCTGCTTCAGCGACGACGCCCCGACCCCGAAGTCGTCGATCGCCACGCGCGCGCCGAGCGCCCGCAGCGCCTCGAGCACCCCGATCGTGCGGTCGTCGACGAGCACGTCCTCGACGACCTCCAGGCAGAGCCGCTCCGGCGCCAGGCCGTGCGCGGTCAGCGCGTCGCGCACCGTCGCGAGCAGCAGCGGGTCGTGGAGCTGCCGCGCCGAGAGGTTCACCGAGACGATGAGGTCGGGCACGGCGGCGGCCGCGGCGCAGGCCTCGGAGAGCACGCGGTGGCCGAGCGGCACGATCAGCCCGCTCTCCTCCGCGATCGCGAGGAAGCGGCCCGGCGCGAGCATGCCCCGCTCGGGATGGCGCCAGCGCACGAGCGCCTCGGCGCCCCACAACCGGTCGCCCTCCAGCGCGATCAGGGGCTGCAGGTGGACCTCGATCTCGTCCTCCCGCGTCAGCGCGCGCCGCAGGTCCTGCTCGAGTCGGACGCGGTCGGCGCTGCGCTCGCGCAGGCCCTCCTCGAACACCTGCACGCGGGCGCGCCCGCCCTGCTTGGCCTCGAACATGGCGAGGTCCGCCTCGCGGACGATCGTCTCGCCGTCGGCGAGGCTCGACGTCGTGGTGAGGCCGACCGAGGCGGTCACGACGACCTCGCCGCCGTCCGCGAGCGGGATCGGACGCTCGACGAGCTCGATCACCTCCTGCGCGCGCCCGAGCGCCGCGTGCTCGTCCACGACGCCCGGGAGCACGAGCACGAACTCGTCGCCCGCGAACCGCGCCGCCAGCCCCGCGCGGACCGCGAAGCGCAGGCGCTCGCCCACGGCCCGCAGCACGGCGTCGCCGACCGCGTGCCCGAGGGTGTCGTTGATGGCCTTGAAGCGGTCGAGGTCGACGAACAGGAGCGCCGCCGGACGCCCGGCGATCGGGCTGTCGCCCCGCAAGGCGCTGATGAGGCCGCCGCGGTTCAGCAGGCCGGTGAGCTCGTCGTGCGCGGCGCGGTGCTCGAGCTCGCGAACGGAGCCGGCGAGCCGCTGCGCCAGCTCGGCGTTCTCGCGCAGCGCCACGACGTGGCGGAACCCGAGGACGGCGATGACCACCGCCGAGCCGGCGATCATCGGCCCGTCGACGTCCCCGGCGACCGCCCCGACGAGCAGCACGCCGGCGACCGGCATGAGGAAGAGGTAGGGCAGCGCGAGCCACCAGAGCCACGCCCGGCGCGCACGGGCGTCCGACAGGGCCACCCGCTCGCCGCGCGGACCGGGGCGGAGCCAGGCCGCGATCGCCAGGAGCGCCATCGCGAGCGCCCAGCCGATCTCGGTCACCGACGCCGGCGGCGCGACGCCCGGCAGGACCTCGAAGCCGCGCCCGAGGTCGGACGCCAGGAGGGCCGCGAGGCCCAGCGCGGCGCAGGCCACGGTGCCCCGGAGCCGGCGCTTCGCGCGCAGCAGGGCGAGGAGCCCGAGCCCGAGCGCGATCGCGTCGCCCGCGACGTAGGCGAGGGCGAGCTCCTGGGAGGGCTGCGCCGCGAGCCGCGCGTCGACGAACGGCCGCACGACGAGGTACCACCCGACGATCCCGACCGCACAGCCGACCGCGATCGCGTCGAGGACGATCCGGCCGAGGTGCGCGGCGCTCCGCGTCGGCCGGGCGAAGAGCAGGACTCCGAGCAGGACCCGCGGCGCGACGAGGCGCGACGGCAGGTCCAGCGGCGTCGGGGCCCCGAGCCGCACGTCGAGGTGCGGGGCGAGCATCGCGGCGACCGTCGTCACGAGGACGGCGACCGCCGCTCCGACGAGGCTCGTCCAGCCCGCGCGCTCGACGGGGGTGGCGGCGGTCCGCCGGCGGCGCAGCGCCCCGACGGCCGCGAGCACGACGAGCGCCGACTCGAGCAGCCGCAGCAGGACGGTCGCCGTCGCGTCGCCGGTTGCCGTCGACCAGGCGACCGCGGCCAGCGAGACGGCCAGCAGCCCGGCGATCGTCGCCAGGATCGGGACCGGGATCCGCCGGTCGATGCGGACGCGCAGCCGTCCCGTCGCCGTCGCGGCGGCGCCGCGCCCCCCGGCCCGCGCGCGGGGGCCGGCGAGGCTGTGTGGACCGGAGGCCATCCCGGCGAGCATCGACCGCACGAGACGCGCGCCGCAGGGGAAACGGACGCACGTCCGAGCGCCGGCGCGTCTCGGTCACGCCGGTGCCCCTGGGCAGGGGCGACCGGCCCGCGGCTCGCGCTCCGTCCGGCGGACGGGTAGGGTTGGCTCCCGGATGCCGCCGGGGCGGGTCCCGCGCGTCGGAGTTGCCGCCGGACGCCGGGAGCCTCGGTGGCCGGACCCGTAGGCCCTTGCACGACCCGTGCACCGACCGAACGACGCTCCATCCCGGACCTCTCGTGCCGCGCGCCCTTGCGCGGTCACCCTCCCGACCGCGATCGCGCTGCTCGTCGCCGGCGCCGGGCTGACCGCCGGACCGGCGAGCGCGCAGGACGGCGGCGGGACCTCCGTGGGCGGGACGACGACGAGCGAGGCCCCCGCCACCGCCGGCACGTCGAGCGCCCCGGCGACGAGCGACGCGGCCGTCCGCTCGGGCACGGTGCTGGCGCTCGGCTCGAAGGGCAGCCGCGTCATGGCGCTCCAGCGGACGCTCTGGCAGCTCGGGCTGCCGGTCGCCCGCGACGGCGCCTTCGGCGCGGCGACCGAGGTCGCCCTGCGCCGCTTCGAGCACGAGGAGGGCCTGACCGTCGACGGCGTGGCCGACGCCGCGCAGCTCGCCGCGATGCAACGGCGCGCCCGCCCGCTCGTCCAGGAGCGGGGCTTCGCCTCGCGCACGCTGCGGGTCGGCTCCGTGGGCACCGACGTCCGCGCGATCCAGCGCCTGCTGATCGACCACGGCGTGCGGGTCCCCACGCACGGCAAGTACACGGCCGCGATCCGCACCCGGATCCGCAGCTGGGAGTCCTCCGCCTCGCTGCGCGCCGACGGCGTCCTGTCGCGCAGCGACGCCAAGCGCCTGCGCGAGTCCACGCCGGCGCCGCCGCCGGCCGACGCCGATGCGGCCGCCGCGGTCACCGCGGGTCGCACGACGAGCGCGCGCGTCGGCGCCGACGGCTACACCTTCCCGATCCTCGGTGCCTGGCACTGGGGCGAGGAGGGCACGTTCTTCGGGGATCGCGGCGGCGCGCACCAAGGCGTCGACGCGCTGGCGGACTGCGGCCTGCCGCTCGTGGCCGCCTCGAGCGGCGTGGTGAAGCACAACGAGGTCCAGGCCTCGGCGGGCAACTACCTCGTCATCACCGACACGCCGACGGGCGAGGACCAGGCCTACATGCACCTCCAGGCGCGGTCCCCGCTGAAGGTCGGCGCGAAGGTCCAGGCCGGCACGCCGATCGGCCTCGTCGGGCGATCGGGCAACGCGTCGGCCTGCCACCTGCACTTCGAGCTCTGGACGGCACCCGGCTGGTACAGCGGCGGCAAGCCGCGCGACCCGAAGCCCGACCTCACCCGCTGGGCGTCCGCGGCCGGGCTGCCGGCCGCGCGCCGCTGAGCGGACCCGGCGGCCGGTCGACGCCTCGCGGGGCGCGACCGCCGTGGCCGGTGGCCGGCGCCTCAGACGGAGGGCAGCGCCTCGCCCGACGGCGAGTCGGCGGCGGGCATCTCGATGCCGTCCTTCGCGAACTCCTGGAGCATCCGCTCGCGCACGACGCGGCAGATCCGCCACTGCTGCGACGGCGTCGTCTTCACCACGAGCCGGATGACGACGCCGTTGGCGTTGAGCGCCTGGACGCCCCAGACCTCCGGCGGCTCGAGGACGCCGGGGTCGTTCTCGCGGACCTGCTCCGCGGCGCGGGCCATCGCGGCCTTCGCCTTGCCGATGTCGGTGCCGTGGACGACCGCGACGTCGAGGACCGCGCGGGACCAGTGCTGGCTCTGGTTGCCGACGGCGCGCATCTCGCCGTTGGGAACGTGCCACACCGTGCCGTCGAGCGCGCGCATCCGGGTGTTGCGCAGCGAGAGCGCCTCGACGGTGCCGGTGACCGGCTCGCCGCTGGCGGACTTCGGCCGGAAGACGATCTCGTCGAGGCTGTCGGCGAAGCGCAGGAACTCCCAGGCCAGGCGCGTCTTGCCGCTGCCGCCGGGGCCGATGACCGAGACGAGCCGGACGCGCCGGTCGCGCTGCGTGGCGAGGAAGGCGTCCTTCAGGCGCCCGAGCTCGTCGTCCCGGCCCACGAACGGCGTCTCGAGCGCGCCCGCGCGCCGGCCGACCGCCTCGGTCGTGATCGGCCCGACGGTGCGCCAGACCGGCACCGGCGCTGCCTTGCCCTTCATCTGCTG
>JALRCL010000426.1 GCA_023268575.1 Patulibacter sp. | reverse complement strand
CGCTGAAGACGTGGTTCGGCGCCGTGTCCGGGAAGAGCACCGTGTCGGTGAGCATGCCCCCGATGTCGTGGTGCGCCTCGAGCACCGTCACGCGCGCGCCGGCGCGGGCGAGGTAGGCCGCCGCGGTGAGGCCGTTGTGGCCGGCGCCGACGACGATGACGTCGCGCGGGACGGACGAGGAGCGGGGCATGGGTCGAGCCTCCTGAGACAGGTGAGGTGGAGTCCGCCGGGCACCGCGCGATCGGCTGCACGCCGAGGGGGCCTGCGCCGGACGAGACGCTCTGAATATATATTCAGAGCACTGGCGCGTCAATGCCGGGCCGCCGTCTCGCACCCCGGGCGAGAACCACGCGTCACGGCCGCGCGCCGTCGCCATCGACCGCGAGCGACCGACTAGGGTTCCGTCGGTGAGCGGTCCCGATCAGCCGAGCGCCGCCGCGGACGCCCCGGGAACGGCGCCACGCGAGCGCATGCTGGCGGCGGCCCGCACGATCATCGTGCGAGAGGGCGCGCAGCGCTTCCGGATCACCGAGGTGACCGACGCCGCCGGGGTCGGCCGGGGCTCCTTCTACAACCACTTCGGATCGCGGGAGCGCCTCGTGGCCGCCGTGGTCGCGTCGAGCCTCGAGGAGCTCGCCCGTCGGACCGCCGACGACCAGCCGGCCGACCTCGACCCGGCCGTGGCCGCGAGCAACAGCGACCGGCGGTTCGTGCGGCTCGCCGTGGACGACCCGCCGTTCGCCCGACTGCTCTCCAGCCTCGCCCACAGCGACGACGTGTTCCTGCAGGCGGTCCGCCCCTTCGCCACGCAGGTCCTCGCGCCGGGACTCGCGTCCGGCCGCCTGTCCGCCCCGGATCTCGGGATCGCGCTGGCGGTGCTCGGGGGCGGGGTGATCGCCACCATCCGGGCGATCCTCGCCGGGACCGCACCGGCCGACGCCGACAGCCTGCACGCCGAGCTCATGCTCCGGCAGTTCGGCATCGCGCCGGACGAGGCGGCCGAGATCAGCCGGCTCCCGCTCCCCGCCGGCGCCTGAGGCGGCCGGTCCGCGCGATCGGCTACCGGCGATTGGCCGCCTCGATCGCCCCGAGGTCCTCGATCACCGCGGCGGAACGCTCGATGATCGGCAGGCACAGGCGGTCGGGCTGCATCTTCGGCTGGAGCGGACCGCGCCCGATCGTGTAGGTCCACGAGTGGTAGGGGTAGAGCGTCTGGACCCGGTACATCTCGAACGCCTCCTCGAGCTCCGGCGGCTCACCGCCCGCCGCCGCCAGGCGGCCGAGGTAGAACTCGAGCAGCTCGCGCTCCCAGGCCCGGCGATCCTCGACCTCCAGCACGGTGGTCACCGAGAGCGCGAAGTCGAACGCCCACGACCCCCGGCGGACCATCTGCCAATCGGTGTAGCCGGTGCGGCCGCCGGCCGTGCGGTACGTGTTGCCGACGTGCGCGTCGCCGTGGAGGAACGTCCGCGGCCCGACCGTGGCGAGCGCCATCGAACGCTCGAACGCGAACCAGAGCTCGTCGGCGCGCCCCCGCAGGTCCTCGGAGACGACCGCCTTCGCCCGCTCGGCGCCGATCACCGAGCGCTTGCGCATGTTGATCGACGTCTTGATGCTCATCAGGAGGTCGTGCGGCGTCGGCATCCAGCTGTCGGGACGCGTGACCTCGCGGTCCTCCCACATCGTCCCGTGCAGGGTCGCGAGGTCCGAGAGCAGGTCCTCGATCGCCTTGCGGTCGAAGCGCTGGTCGGCGTGCAGGAACGTCGCGCCGCGGGTCTGCGTGATGTCCTCGAGCACCGAGATCGACCGCCACGAGCGACGATCGACCGCCGAGTGGTAGCCGACCGGCGTCTCGATCTCGAGCCTCGGACGCACGCGGTTGAAGAACTCGATCTCGCCCTCGATGATCCCGGCCAGGCCCTGGATGAGGCGCTGCGTGACGCTCGCCGTCGTCTTCGTGTACAGCCGCGTCGGCAGACCGGCCGCACGCCCCTCGTCGTTGTAGACGAGGCGCAGGCCGTGGCGCGTCGAGGTGCCCGAGCTGCCCCCGGGGACGTCGAACGAGAGGACGCGTGCGCCAGGCGTCTCGCGGCACAGCACGGCGGTCAGCCACTCGGGCGTGATCTCCTCCGCAGTGACGGGAATATCGTCGGCGGTCCGGGCCTTGCGCCGCGTCGCCCGCTCGACCGCGACGTGGCCGGTGGTGCCGGCGAGACGGCCGAGGATGCGGGCCGTCGCCGCGGCCTTCTCCCGAGGCCCGACGCTGCTGTCGAGGGCGTCGGCGGCGGTGGTGCGAGCGGTCATCGGTGCTCCTGTGGTGATCGGTGGGGTCGAAGCGCTCACGCGACGGCGCTTCCGAGGTAGGCGCGGCGCAGGCGCTCAGGGTCGTTGGCGAGGTCGGCGGCAGGTCCGCGCAGCGCGATCTCCCCGTGAACGAGGATCGCCGCCTCGTCGGCGACCTCGAGCGCCAGGCGCACGTGCTGCTCGACGAGCACGACGACCGCGCCGGTGTCGGCGGCCACGCGGCGGACGACCGGCAGCAGTTGCTCCACGACGACCGGCGCGAGCCCCATGCTCATCTCGTCGATCAGCAACACGCGCGGACGCTGCACGAGCGCCCGCGCGACGGCGAGCATCTGCTGCTCGCCGCCGGAGAGCACGCCGGCCGGCACGCGCCAGCGCTTCTCGAGCGCCGGGAAGACCTCGAGCATCGAGGCGCTCTCCGGGCCGTCCGGGTCGCGGGCGACCGCGAGGTGCTCCTGCACGGTGAGGCTGCCGAAGAGCGCGCGGTCGTCGGGCACGAGCACGACGCCGCGCCGCGAGCAGGCGGCGGGGTCGCCCCCGGGCAGCGGCTCGCCGGCGACCTCGACGGCGCCGCCGAGCGGCGGCAGGAGCCCGGCGAGCGTCTCGAGCATCGTCGTCTTGCCCGCCCCGTTCGGCCCGAGGACCGCCAGCACGCGGCCGGGCGCGACGTCGAGATCCACGCCGCGGACGACGGCGACCCCGTCCCGCCCGGCGACGAGCCCGCGGCAGCGGAGTCCGTCGCCGCTCATCGTGCCGCCTCCGGCTCGCGCATCGTCGTGCCGAGGTAGGCCTCGGCGACGGCCGGGTCCTCCACCACGGCCGTGGGGGGCCCGGTCGCGATCACGCGGCCGAAGTCGAGGACGACCACGTCGTCGCAGAGCTCCATCACCAGTCCCATGTCG
>JALRCL010000422.1 GCA_023268575.1 Patulibacter sp. | reverse complement strand
GCACGTCGAGCGCCTGGGCCAGGAGGTCGGTGAGGTAGAGGACCTCGACCCCGCGCTCGGCGAGGGCATCGGCGAACGCGTCGTGCTCCTGCCGCGCGCGCTTCACCCAGAGGACGTCGTCGAACAGCAGCTCGTCCTTGTTCGACGGCGTCAGGCGGCGCAGCTCGAGGTCGGGACGGTGCAGGATCACGCGCCGCAGGACGCCGATCTCGGAGTCGACCCCGAGACGGCTCGTGGTGATGGGCGAGGTGCTCATGCGGGCACCCCGCGCGACACGTGCGGCTCGACGTCGGCAGCGACGGCGTCGTCGGCGACGAGCGTCGCGCCCTCGGTCGGGGCGGCGGAGCCGTCCTCGGCGTCCCGCCGCCAGACGAGGAAGAGGTACACCGGGATCCCCGCCATCAGCAGGACGAAGCCCTTGGCGATGATCTCCTGCCCCGACCCCGCGATCGCCCACACCGAGTAGGCGAAGGCCAGCAGCGCGATCACGCTGTCGCGGGCGAAGCGGCGTCCGCGGAACTGGGCGGGCTCCTTGATGCCCAGGTAGACCTGCGCAGCCGCGGAGTAGGCGTAGGGCACCAGCGTGGTGAGCGTCGCGAGCAGGATGATGAAGTTGAACTGGTCGACGAGGCCCTTCGTGTAGTTCATGAGCATCAGGACGGTCACGAGGACCGACGAGACGACGAGGCCGAAGACCGGCGTCCGGCGCTCGCCGTGGACGTGCGCGAAGCGCCGGGGGAAGAGCCCGTCCTCGGCGGCGGCCAGGGGCACGCGACCCTGGAGCAGGATCCAGCCGTTGAGCGCACCGAAGCTCGACACCATCGCGATCGCGGCCACGACCTTGCCCCAGCCACCGCCGAAGATCGAGCCGGCCGCGTCCGCGAACGGGCTCGTCGAGCTGGCGAGCTCGGTCGTCGGCAGGACGCCCATGATCGCGACGGTCGCCAGCAGGTAGAGGATCGCGGTCAGACCGGTGCCGAGCACCGTCGCGCGGGGGATCGTCCGCTCGGGGTCGCGGACCTCCTCGGCCGGGACCGTCGCCGACTCCAGGCCGATGAACGCCCACAGGGTCAGCGCCGCGGTCGTCGAGAAGAGGCTGAGGCTGTGGCCCTCCGGCGCGAAGGGGGTGTAGTTGCCGCCCTTGATGAAGAAGAGGCCGACGATCCCGATGACCGCCAGCGGCACGAACTTCAGGACCGTGGTCGCCACCTGGACCGCGCCGCCCTCGCGGGCCCCGAGGACGTTGGCGAGGGTCAGCAGCCAGATCGCGGCGATCCCGACCAGCGCGGCCAGCAGGTTGTGGTCCCCGAGCGCCGGCCAGAAGACCGCCAGGTAGCCGACGAAGGCGACGGCGATCGCGGCGTTGCCGGCCCAGACGGCGATCCAGTACCCCCAGGCGGTCTGGAAGCCGATGAAGTCGCCGAACGCCCGACGCGCGTAGGCGTAGGGCCCGCCCGTGCGGGGGAAGGCGCGGCCGAGGTTGGCGAAGACGAGCGCCAGCAGCATCGCGCCGGCCCCGGTGAAGATCCAG
>JALRCL010000304.1 GCA_023268575.1 Patulibacter sp. | reverse complement strand
ATGGCCCTGCCCTCGATCGTCGACCTCCTGACCGACGCGACGGCGTGCCACGCGTGCTTCGTCTACCTGCGGGACGGGGACCGCCTGACCATGCGGGCGGCGTCGGCGATCTACGCGGCCTCGGTGGGCCGCGTCTCGATGGGCATCGACGAGGGCCTCTGCGGCTGGGTGGCCCGTCACGACCAGCCCGCCTACATCCGCGACCACGCCCTCGCCGATCCGCGCACGAAGCCGTTCCCGGAGCTCCACGAGGAGCGGTTCCAGTCGATGGTCGCCGTGCCGCTGCGCGGTCGCTCCGGCACGGTCATCGGCGTCATCGTCCTGCACACCGAGGCGCCGCGGGAGTTCGGCCCCGAGGTCCTCGAGTTCCTCGAGCACGTCGCGTCGCTCGTCGCCGGCGCGATCGACAACGCGCGGATGTACGAGCGCGAGCGCGAGCGCGTCGACGGCCTCCAGCGCCTGGCGGGGCTCGTCCAGCGGATCGCCTCGGTCGGCGACCGGCCGACGCTGTTGCGCACGGCGGTCGACGGCGTGCGGGAGCTCCTGGGGGCGGAGCGCAGCCGGCTGCACCTCGCCGACGGCGCGGACGGCGCCCAGCGCGTCGTGGCCCGCAGCGGCGAGCCCGAGGGCGGCAGCGGCGTCGATGCGCCGCCGGTGGACGCCGCCGCGCAGGGCGCGCTGGCGGTCCGGGTCGCGGCCGGCGACGTCGGGCTGGGCGTCCTGGCCGTCGAGCGGGACACGCCGTTCGGCCGCGACGAGGCGGGGATGCTCGAGACGGTCGCCGGCCAGCTCGCCGTCGCGCTGCGCACGGTCGACCTCATCGAGCGCCTGACCGAGGAGAACCTCGTCCGCGATCTCTTCGACGCGATCGCCGACGGGCGTGGCGCGCTGCTCGCCGGGCGGGCGCGCTCGGTGCGCGTGGATCCCGACCGCCCGCACGTCGTCGCGGTGCTCGTGCCGTTGGCGCCGGGAGCGTGGGACGGCGCCGAGCGGGTCGAGGCGCGGCTGCGCCACGCCGTTCCCGGCGCGCTCTGCGACCCCGGCCCCGAGCGCCTGCGCGTGCTGCTGCCGGTGCCGGGCGGCACGCGCGAGGAGCTCGAGCGGCTCGACGACGAGCTCGACCGGCTGGCGCGGGAGGAGGGGATGGCGGCGGGGCGCTCGAGCCTGCAGCCGCGGCTCGCCGCCGAGCCGACGAGCCTCGCCGAGGCGGCGTCGGCGGCGCGGATCGCGCGGGCGCTCGTCGCCGAGGGCGGGGCGCGGGCGTGGGACGCGCTCGGCGCCTACCGCTACCTCGCGGGCGTCGACGGGGAGATCGAGCCCGACGTCCGCCACGCGCGTGCCGTCGCCGCGCTCTGGGAGTACGACGCCAAGCGCGGGACGCAGCTCGTGGAGACGCTCGAGCGCTACCTCGCCGATCGCAGCGTCGTGCCGACGGCGCGCGCGCTCTTCATCCACGCCAACACGCTGCGCCAGCGGCTCGACCGGGCCGAGGCGCTGACCGGCCTCGCGCTCGCCGAGGAGGACCTGCTGTCGCTGGAGCTCGCGATCAAGCTCCACCGGCTGCGCACGGCGGATCGCGCCGCCGCCTGATCGCGCCGTCGGCCGGACCCGTCGGCGGTCGCCGGGGCGTCCTCGGCCTGACGATCGGACTGGTCGGCTGCAAGCCGGAGTCCCCGACGCCGTCGGCATCCGGCGGGCCCTCGGCGGAGATCCCCCGGGAGTACCCCGTCCGGGGCGTCGTCCGACGGGTGGAAGCCGAGCGGAAATCGGTGGTCGTGAAGCACGAGGAGATCCCCGGCTTCATGCCGGCCATGACCATGCCCTTCGACGTGAAGGAACCGAAGGAGCTGCAGGGCCTCAAACCCGGCGACCGCATCTCCTTCCGCATGCTTGTCACCACCAACGACGGATGGATCGACCGCATCCAGGTGATCGGCACCGAAACCGAGGCCACCCCCGCACCGCCCCCGGTGCGCCTCACCGCCGCTGTGCCGTTGCTGGAAGCCGGGGCTCCGCTCCCGGACTTCACGCTCACCAACGAGCTGGGTAGAACCTTCCGATTGTCCGACTTCCGCGGCCGCGTCCTGGCCTTCACCTTCATCTTCACCCGCTGTCCGTATCCCGATT
>JALRCL010000100.1 GCA_023268575.1 Patulibacter sp. | reverse complement strand
TCAAGGTGCCGGCCGGCGTCACGGACGGGCAGCGCATCCGGGTCAAGCGGCGTGGCGGTGCCGGCCGCAACGGCGGTGAGCCGGGTGATCTGTACGTGGTCGTGCACGTCGCGCCCCACGCGCTCTTCGGGCGCAGCGGCGCCCGCAACCTCAGCCTGCGCGTGCCGGTCACGATCGCCGAGGCCGCGCTCGGTGCGGCGGTGCGCGTGCCGACGCTCGGCGAACCGGTCACCGTCCGGGTGCAGCCGGGCACCCAGAGCGGGACGACGGTGAAGGTGACGGGCCGGGGGATCCCGGCGAGTTCTGCGAAGGGCGAGCCGGGTGACCTGCTCGTGACCTTCGAGGTGGTGGTGCCGGACCGGGTCAACGACGCCGAGCGCGCCGCGCTCGAGGCGCTGGCCGCGGCGGGCACCGACGATGTCCGAGCCCGACTGGGGGTGTGATGTGAACCAGGACGACCAGCACGCGGTGTACGTGATCTCGGTGGCGGCCGAACTCGCCGGCGTGCACCCGCAGACCCTGCGCATCTACGAGCGGAAGGGTCTCATCAACCCGGCGCGCACGGTGGGCCGCAGCCGGCGGTACTCCGACGCCGACATCGCGGCGCTGCGACGCATCCAGGAGTTGACCACGGCGGGCGTCGGGCTCCCCGGGGTGGCGCGCATCCTGGCGCTCGAGGCCCGCGTCGCCCAGATGGAGGCCGAGCTCGAGAGGGTCCGGGCCCAGGCCGAGTCGGCGATCGCCGACGCCCATCGGCAGTACCGCCGCGACCTCGTGCCCGTCCCGCGTCCGGGCCTGCCGGTGCGGGCCCGTCGGCGCTGAACCGACCCCCGGCGGGAATACCGAAGTTGATAACGCTGTTATCAAGTCTGTCCACATGACGAACGGGCCGCCGGCCCGACCACCAGTGCAGGAGCCGACCCGTGCCCCTCGATCCGAACCGCTTCACCCGCAAGACCCAGGAGGCGCTCGCGGCCGCCCAGCGCGACGCGTCCGAGCGGCACCACTCCCCGGTCACGCCGGAGCATCTGCTCGCCGCGCTCGTGGGCCAGCCCGAGGGCGTGGTCCTCGGGGTGCTCGAGCGCATCGGCCTCGCACCGACCACCGTGCGTGCCCGGCTCGACGACGCGCTCGGCGCGATGCCCCAGGTCTACGGGGCGACGACCCAGTCGCCGGGCCTCGCGCCCGAGACCCTGCGCGTCCTCGAGCAGGGTGATGCCGAGCGGAGCGACCTCTCCGACGACTACCTCTCGACCGAGCATCTCCTGCTCGCCATGACCGGCGTGGCCGGCGGGGTCGGTGACCTGCTGCGTGCGCTCGGCGTGACCCGCGAGGCGGCACTCGACGCGCTGCGGTCGGTGCGGGGCAGCCACCGGGTCACCAGCGACAGCCCCGAGGAGCAGTACCAGGCCCTCGAGAAGTACGGCCGCGACCTCACGGCCGAGGCGCGCCGGGGTCGGCTCGACCCGGTCATCGGCCGTGACGAGGAGATCCGACGCGTCATCCAGGTCCTGAGCCGTCGCACCAAGAACAACCCGGTGCTCATCGGTGAGCCGGGGGTCGGCAAGACCGCGATCGCCGAGAGCGCCGCCATCGCCTGACCCGCCGGCACCACGGCCAGGACGGCCTCTGGGCGGTCCGGCAGCGCGCCGACCGCGGCGGCGGCGTCCACGGCGTCCGCGAGCCGCTCGGCCAGCGCGTC
>JALRCL010000096.1 GCA_023268575.1 Patulibacter sp. | reverse complement strand
ATGAAGGAGACCGGGCCGGAGGCCGTGCCGCCCTTGGACAGCGGCTCCATCGAGCCGCGGATGTTCGAGAGGTTGATGCCGGAGCCCGAGCCGCCGCGGAAGATCCGGCCCTCCTTCGTGTTCCACTCGAGGATGGAGTCCATCGAGTCGTCGACGGAGAGGATGAAGCAGGCCGAGCACTGCGGGCTCTCCTCGAACCCGACGTTGAACCAGACCGGGCTGTTGAAGGCCGCGAGCTGGTTGACGAGGATGTACGTCAGCTCGGCCTCGAACGCGTCGGCGTCCTCGGGCGTGGCGAAGTAGGAGAGGGAGCGTCCCCAGTCGGCGATCGTGCCGGCGACGCGGCCGACCATCTGCTTGACGGAGCTCTCGCGCGTCGGCGAGCCGAGCTGGCCGCGGAAGTACTTCTGGCTGACGATGTTCGTGGCGTTCTGCGACCACGTCTTCGGGAACTCGACGCCGTCCTGGCGGAAGGCCGGCTTCTCCGGGTTGCCGATGACGGCGTCGCGGGTCTCCCACTCGATCTGGTCGAAGGGGTGGACGCCCGCTTGGGTGAAGCGCCGGCGCACGGTGAGCGCCTGGTCGATCGTGTAGTCGCTGGTGGCCATGCCGGTCGGAGCTCCTGTGCCAGAAAGGGGAGGTGTGCGGTGAGACGGGACTGCGGGGGGTGACCGACGCGACCAGGCGCCGAGCGGAGACAGAAACGCCGGACCGCAGGAGAGCGGCCCGGCGTGCGCACACCGGTTCGGAACGTGGTCGGGTGGTCCGTGTCGCGGAGGTGGTCCGCGGAGTGTCCGGGGACCTTCGCAGGGTCGTCGGACGTCACGGTTGCGACGTCGCTTCGCAAAGCGTCGCACGTCGTCCCCGTTTGCCCGTGGCTGCGGGGGTTTTCCCTCGATGAGTGGCAACACGCCAGATTGAGGACCGCGGTCGGACGGTCTCGCGCAGGCGCGATGGCGCTCGTGGGGAGGGGGTCGGTCGTCGCGGTGCGACCGCTCCGCGCGTGCGTCGCGGCTGTTCGGGCCGCTCAGCGACCGCCGCCGAGGCGCAGCCAGTCGGTGAACTCGGCCCACCGGGCGCTGATGCGCCAGCCGGCCTCGCCCATCGCGTGTCCTACGGGCTGCAGCCAGCGGATCCGGCCGGTCGCGCTGACGAGCAGCCACGCGAGCGCCGCCACGAGGAGGATCGCCCCGATGATCGCGCCCCAGGTCCACGGCGCGGTCTCCGTCGCGATCGGCGGCCGGGCGCTCGTGGCGATGAGGTCCTGCTGCTGGACCTCGGGCGCGGGCTGGGCGACCGGGCCCGGGCTCGGGGTCGGCGGGGCCTCGGCGGTCGTGGTCGCCGGCGCCTGCTGCTCCTGGGTCGGCGTCGGATCCGGGGCCGGCGTGGCGGTGCCGCCGCCGGACGACGACCCGGAACCGCCGGTGGAGCCGCCGCCGGAGGACCCGCCGTCGTCCTTCGGGCAGGAGCCGCGCGCGGCGATCGCCGCGTCGAGCGCGTCCGCGAACTCGGGCGAGTACTGGCTGCTGTCGCTGCCGATCGCGCCCTTCGCGTCCTGCAGGTCCTTCAGCGTGTGCGAGCACGCGTCGATCTCGCCGAGGCCCTGGTACTCCTCGAGCAGGTCGCGGATGGTCGCCGCGCCCGCCGCCGCGGGCAGGAGCGCCAGCGCGAGGAGCCAGGCGAGCAGGAGCCCGACGAGCGGACGGGGGGTGCGACCGGTCGGCACGGGGCGATGGTAGCGTCGCCACCCTTCATGCACGCCGCTCTCCGATCGCCCCGAGAGCGCCGGGAACCCCGTACCCCGCTCCGTCCGCGCGCGTCCTCCGGTGGGCTCCTGCTCCTCGCGCTCCTCGCGCTCGGCCTCGGGGTCGGCTTCGCCGGCGGCGGCTACGGGCCCACCGCCGCCGCGGTCGCGGTCGTCGGCGGGCTCGCCCTGGCGCTCGTCGCGGGCACGCTCGCCGGCGGCGGCCTGACGGCGATGCTGCCCCGTGGGGCGTCGGCGGCGGCCGTGCTGCTGCTC
>JALRCL010000086.1 GCA_023268575.1 Patulibacter sp. | reverse complement strand
GCGCGCTTCTCCGCTCGGCGATCGCCGTCGCGTCCTCGCCGGCCGCGGAGGCACCGTCGTCGTCGCAGCCGCTCAGGTGCGTCCGGTGGATCCGCGCGCCCCGGTCCGCGCGCGGACCGACCCGCCCGGGCGGCTCTCGGGGGCCGGGAGCGCCGCGCCCGGCGCGACCGTGCAGGCCCCTCGCAACGAACTCGCCACGTCGGGCATCTAGGATCAGGGACGTGCCACCACCGGGCCGGGCCGCGGCGGCGCTCGACCCCGAGGAGTCCCGATGGCCACGAACGAGACGACGACGACCGACGGCATCCTGCCCGGCGTCGGCAAGGTGCGCAGCCGCAAGGACGGGGCCGCGGTCCCGCTCGACGACGTCGATAAGCAGCTCCTGGACCTGCTCCAGGGGTCCTTCCCGCTCGTCCCGCGCCCGTACGCCGAGGTGGCGACGAAGGCCGGCATCACCGAGGACGAGGTCCTGCGCCGGACCGAGCGCCTCGTGCGCGAGCGGATCATCCGCCAGGTCACGCCGATCTACGACACGCGCGCCTTCGGCTACGGCTCGATGCTCGTCGCGGCGAAGGTCGACCCCGAGCACCCGTGGGGGCCGGCGAAGATCATCAACGGCCACCCCGGCGTCAGCCACAACTACCTGCGCAACCACGAGTTCAACATGTGGTTCACGCTGGCGGTCGAGGAGGACTCGAAGCTCGGCCTGCAGGGCACGCTCGACGTGCTGCAGGAGCTCACGGGCGCCGAGTCGATCCGCCAGCTCCCGACGCTGCAGCTCTTCAAGATCCGGATGGACCTGAAGATGACCGGCGACACGCAGGACCTCGCCGCGGCCGGCGAGGCGGTCGCCCCGGCCGAGACCGAGCGCCAGCCCTACGACGAGCTCGACCGCCGCGTCGTGCGCGCCACCCAGGGCGACCTGCCGGTGATCGCCGAGCCGTTCGCCCCGGCCGCCGCCGAGCTCGGGATGCCGGTGGAGCGGCTGCTCGAGCACCTCGAGGGCATGACCGAGCGCCGCCTCCTGCGCCGCGTCGCCGCGATCCTCTTCCATCGCCGCGCCGGCTTCAGCGCCAACGGCATGGGCGTCTGGCAGGTCGACCCGGACCGGATCGAGGAGATCGGGATCCGCATGGCCGCCTACCGCGGCATCAGCCACTGCTACCAGCGGCCGACGTACGCCGACTGGAAGTACCAGGTCTTCACGATGGCCCACGGCCGTTCGAAGGAGGAGTGCGACGCGATCCTCGACGCGATCGCCACCGAGGTCGACGGCATCCACGACCGGGCGACGCTCTACAGCTCGACCGAGTTCAAGAAGATCCGGCTCCTCTACTTCACCGACGACTTCCGCAACTGGGAGCGCGAGCACGCCGGCGTCTGACCGGCGCCCGAGCTCGCCGATCGCGACCGCCATGACCGCCTCCCTGACCGACGCCAAGTCCGCCGAGCTCTTCGCCCGCGCCGCGCGCGTGCTGCCCGGCGGCGTGAACTCGCCCGTCCGCGCGATGCGCTCGATCGGGCGCGACCCGATCTTCGTCGAGCGCGCCGCCGGCGTCGACCTGCTCGACGTCGACGGCAACCGCTACGTCGACTGGGTCTGCTCCTGGGGCCCGCTGATCCACGGGCACGCGCACCCGGAGATCCTCGCGGCGATCCAGGACGCCGCGACCGCCGGCACGACGTTCGGCGCGCCGACGGCGCTCGAGGTCGAGCTCGCCGAGGAGGTCGCCCGCCGCGTCCCCTCCGTCGAGATGCTCCGGATGACGTCGTCGGGCACCGAGGCGTCGATGAGCGCCATCCGGCTCGCGCGGGCCGCCACCGGCCGCGACGTGATCGTGAAGTTCGCCGGGGCCTACCACGGCCACGTCGACGGGCTGCTCGCCGACGCCGGCTCCGGCCTCGCCACGCAGGGCATCCCGTCCTCCCCGGGCGTCCTGCCCTCGGCGGCCGCCGCGACGGTCATCGTCCCGTGGAACGACCTCGACGCGGTCGAGGCGGCGCTGCGCGAGCACGAGGTCGCCGCGCTCATCGCCGAGCCGTACCCCGCGAACATGGGCCTCGTCCCGCCCGAGGAGGGCTTCCTCGCCCGGCTGCGCGAGCTCACGGAGGAGCACGGCGCGCTGCTCATCTTCGACGAGGTGATCTCGGGCTTCCGCGTCGCCCCCGGCGGCGCGCAGGAGCTCAGCGGCGTCACGCCCGACCTGACGGTCATGGGGAAGATCCTGGGGGGTGGCCTCCCGGCGGCCGCGTTCGGCGGCCCACGCGAGCTCCTGGAGCGCCTGGCGCCCGTCGGCGACGTGTACCAGGCCGGAACGCTCTCGGGGAACCCGCTGGCGGTCGCTGCCGGCTTGGCGACCCTGCGCCGGCTGGACGACGACGCGTACCTCCGCCTGAGCGAGACGACGACCGCGCTGGCGACCGGCCTGCGCGAGGCGGCGGGCGACCGGCCGGTGCAGGTCGTCTCGGAGACCGGGCTCGTCACGCTCTTCTTCCGGGACCGCCCCGTCCGCGACTACGCCGACGCGCGCGACGCGGACCACGAGGCCTACGGCGCCTGGTGCCGCGGCCTGCTGGCGCGCGGCGTCTACGCCCCGCCCTCGGGCTACGAGGCGTGGTTCGTGTCGCTCGCCCACGAGCCGGACCACGTCGCGCGCACCGTCGAGGCGGCGGCTGCCGCCTTCGAGGTGCTGGGGTGACCCGCGGCGGCGCCGCGGACGCCTCCGCGGACGCCGATCCGCTGACGGCGATCGCGGGCCTCCT
>JALRCL010000038.1 GCA_023268575.1 Patulibacter sp. | reverse complement strand
CACCCGGTCGAGCGCCGAGCGCCGTGGTCCGCCAGAGCAGGCGTTTCCGCCCGATGGCCCGTCCGGACCGGGTCGGCGTGGGCTCCCGCCGACGTCACGCGGGAGCGTGGGCGCCGCGGGCGGGACCCGTCCCGGTCAGGTGCCGCGCACGCGCAGCCACTCCTCCAGCAGGACCGCCGCCGCGCGCGAGTCCTCGTCCGCGCTGCCGCCGGCCTGCTGCGCCATCCGGGTGGTGAACCGTTCGTCGTAGAGCTCGACCGGGACGCCCGGGCCGAGGCGCTCGGCGAGGGCCGCGGCGAACGCGCGCGCCTCCTCGGTCTGGGCGGTCTCGCCGCGCAGGCCCACGGGCAGGCCGACGACGACGCGGCCGACCTCCCGCTCGGCGATGAGCCGATCGAGCTCGCGCCGGCCGCGGCGCGCGGTGACGCCGCGCACGGCCGGCAGCGGGGTGACGATCGTGCCCGTCGGATCGCTGATCGCCACGCCGGTGCGCCCGGAGCCGTAGTCGAGCGCCATCACCCGCACGTGCCGCTCCACTCGCGTCCGCGACCCAGTCGCGCGTCAGGCGCCGAGGGCGGCGGCGACGGCGTCGCGGGCCGCCTGCAGCGCGTCGTCGGTGCGGGCCGGGTCCTTGCCGCCGGCCTGGGCCATCGTCGGCTTGCCGCCCCCGCCGCCGCCGACCGCCGCGGCGGCCTGCTTGACGATGTCGCCGGCCTTCACGCCCCGCTCGACGATCTCGGGCGCGACGGCGACGAGCAGCGCGACGCGGTCCTCGCCGGGCGCCGCGAGCACGACGACGCCGGGCGCCCCGAGCTGGCCCTTCACGCGGTCGGCGACGTCGGGCAGGGCCTTGCCGACCTTCGGGTCGCTGCCGACCACGCGCGCCACGACGACCGGCACGTCGCCGATCGACTGGGCCTGCGCGGCGAGCGCCGCCTCGTCGATGCCGCCGGACGCCGCGGCCTTGCCGCCGCCCTTCGCGTCGTCGCGGAGCTTCGCGATCCGCTCGGCGAGCTGCTCGGCCGGGACGCGCGCCGCGGTCGCGGCGTCGTCGAGCAGCCGGTCGCGCTCCCGCAGCGTGCGGACCGCCACCGGGCCGGTGATCGCCTCGATCCGGCGGACGTTCGCCGCCGACGAGGTCTCCTGGGTGATCTTGAAGAGCGCGATCTCGGCGGTGTTGCCGACGTGCGTGCCGCCGCAGAGCTCGCGGCTGAAGCTGCCGTCGCCGATCTCGACCATCCGCACGACGTCGCCGTACTTCTCGCCGAACAGCGCCTGGGCGCCCATCGCCTTCGCCGCGTCGAGCGTCGTGGAGATCGCGCGGACCGGCTCGGCGGCCAGGACGCCGGCGTTCACGCGGTCCTCGACCCAGCGCAGGTCCTCCGGCGTGAGCTTCGCCGGATGGCTGAAGTCGAACCGCAGCTTGTCCGGGCGCACCGCCGAGCCGGCCTGGTGCACGTGGTCGCCCAGGCGCTCGCGCAGCGCGGCGTGCAGCAGGTGCGTCGCGGTGTGGTTGCAGGCGGTGGCGTGCCGCGCGGTGCGGTCGACGCGGGCCACGACGGCGGTCCCCGCCGTCAGCGGCGCGGCGGCCTCGACGCGGATGGCCTGGTCGTCGCCGGCGCGCACGAGCCCGGCGACGCGCGCCAGCTCGCTGCCGTCCTCGGCCAGCAGGACGCCACCGTCGGAGACCTGCCCGCCGCCCTCGGGGTAGAACGGCGACTCCGCGAGCTTCACGTACGTCGCG
>JALRCL010000903.1 GCA_023268575.1 Patulibacter sp. | reverse complement strand
GAGCTGTTGAAGGCCGGGATCCGCACGGTGCGATTCACCTGGCAGGACGCGCGATTCCGACCGAACGACGTCTGCCGGGACGTGAGGGCCCTGCTGACGGTGGACCGGCCGGTCCGCTGACGCGCTCGGTCACGCCTGGCGCGTCGTGTGAGCCCCGGCCCCCGGGGCCCACGCGACGCACCTGCCGCCCCGATCTCCGAGGGGCCGCCGGAAGCGCGTGTCGACGGTCGACCGATGGACGACCGGCGAGGGCTTCAGCCCGCGGGGACGCGACCGATCACGGGGGCGTGAGCACGTACGCCGCCCCCAACGCCTACCGCGACGGTGCCGTCCTGACCGCCTCGCCGGTCGGCCTCGTGGTGCTCCTGTACGACGGCATCGGTCGCTTCCTGCGCCAGGCCGCCGCAGCGCTCGAGGCCGGCGACACGACGACCGCCTCCGCGCGCATGCAACGCGCCGAGGCGATCATCAGCGAGCTCGTGGTGACCCTCGACCACGAGCGGGGCGGCGAGATCGCCGCCCGGCTCGAGGCGATCTACCTCTTCTGGCGTCGCCATCTCGACGCCGCCCGGATCGAGCGCGATCCGGCCAAGGTGCTGGACGTCGTCCGGCAGGCCGCCGAGCTGCGCCAGGCGTATGCCGCGATCGGGACCTGAGCCCGGGCGGTTCTCCGTGCCGGAGCCGCGCGAGCGCGCGCCGTTGCCCGCCGACGGCGACGCCCGGCTGGCCGCCTACGACGAGCTCGTCGAGCTCGTGGGGCGCCAGCTGGCCGCCGCCGAGGCCGGCCGGCTCGACGAGGTCGAGCGGCTCCAGGGCCGGTGGGTGGAGATCGTCTCGGCGCTGCCCGGCGTGCCGCCGGACGCCGCGCGCCCGGCGCTCCGCCGCGCCGCAGCGCTCTGCGACGCCCTCGGCCGGCGGCTGCTCGACGACCGCACCGCGCTCGACGGTCGCCGGGAAGCGGTCGAGACCGGTCGCCGTACCGCGGCCGCGTACGGCGGCCCGGTCGGGGTCGTCGGCGGGGTCGACCGCGTGATCTGACCGGCCGCGGTGCGTCACGGCCGGCGGAGGCGCCGAGTACGTGGACGGGGAGCCGTTCGCCGACGCCGCACCGCGGGTGCGTGGGCCGGGACCGCGTGGGGCCGGCCGCGTCACGCCGCGGCGATCCGGCGTCGCGCGACGATCGCGCACGCCGTCCCGAGCACCGCGGTCGCCACCGCGGCGCCGCCCCAGAAGGCGCCGTAGGGCGGATCGAACCGCGACCACCACGACGGCTCGGTCGCCTCGAGCACGCCCGCGTAGGCAGCCGATCCGACGGACCGCCCGAAGAGCACCGGATCGACGAGCCGCTCGGGGGCGGCCGGGAGGATCGCGGCCATCAGCGCGCACAGCGTCGCGAGCGCGAGGAGCACGACAGCGATCCGCACCATCGACGGAGCGGAGAAGCCACGGCGGAGACCGCGCCGCCGGACGCTCCTGGACGGATGGCCGGGGGCGATCAAGGGCCATCGCGGACGGCCGATGACGAGGGCGTCCCACGGACGGGACGTGGCCACGATCCACGGATGGATCGGACGACGACCACCCCTGCCGTGAGCCTCATCGACCCGACCCAGCAGGCGCTGAACAGCGCCATCCAGGGTGCCGCCATGCGTCAGCAGCTGCTGACGGCGAACCTGGCCAACGTCAACACGCCCGGCTACCAGCGCCAGGACGTCGACTTCCATGCGCAGCTGCGCGACGCGATGGCGGCGGGGGAGACCTCGGCCACCTACGCGCCCGCCGTCGAGCGCGGGGCGCAATCGGCCGACGGCAACGGGATCGACCTCGAGCGCGAGTCCGCGGAGCTGGCGAAGAACGCGCTGGACCAGCAGGCGCTCGTGACGGTCGCCCGCAGCCGGATCGACATCCTCACCACCGCGATCGGGAGCGGCGCATGAGCCTCTTCGGCGCGATCGACGTCAGTGCCTCGGCGCTGACCGCGAACCGCCTCCAGATGGACGTGACGGCGGAGAACCTCGCCAACGCCCAGACCACCCGGACCGCCGAGGGCGGACCGTACCGTCGCAAGACCGTCGTGCTCGAGGAGGCCTCCGGGGGGACGGCCTTCCGCGGAGCGCTCGACGGAGCGATGCGCACCGCCGCGGCGTCGGGGGGCGCCGGGGCGGCCGGAGGCGTCGAGGTGGCCGGGGTCGTCGAGCACCCGGCGCCGCCGCGCCTGGTCTACGACCCCGGCCATCCCGACGCGAACGCCGACGGCTACGTCGAGATGCCCGCCGTCGACACCGTCACCGAGATGGTCGACCTCATCTCCTCGTCCCGTGCCTACGAGGCGAACGTCACCGCGATGCAGGCGACGAAGCAGATGTTCACCCGCACCCTCGACCTGCTGCGATGACGATCCCGCCGATCGATCCGAGCATGGTCCTCGGCGCCGAGTCGACGATCCAGCCGATCTCGACGCCGCCCGTCGAGCTCGACGGCGGCCAGCTCATCGACCCGGCGGGCGCGTCGTCGTTCGGGAACGTCCTGAGCAACGCGATCGGCGGCCTGGAGCGCACGCAGCAGGCGGCCGCCGACGGCGCCGCCGCGCTCGCCTCCGGCACCGCCGAGAACGTCGAGTCGGTCGTCATGGCGGCCGAGAAGGCGAAGCTCGCGATGCAGATGGCCAGCACGCTGCGCACGAAGGGCGTCGAGGCGCTCACCACCGTCCTCCACACCCAGATCTAGATGTCCCAGACCGTCACCCCCGGCCCGTCCTCCGCCCGCGCGACCACCACCGTCGCGGCGCGGGGCACGACGCGCCCCTGAGGAGCGCGCATGCCCCTCCCGAAGCTCCTGGCCAACCTCTCGACCCGCGGGAGGATCGCCGTCGGCGGTGCCGCCGTCGGCGTCCTGGTGGTCCTCTACATCATGTTCTCGCTCGCCACGAAGCCGAGCTACACGACGATCGTCACCGCCCTGGACCCGGCGCAGACCGGCAAGATGACCGCCGCGCTGGACGAGAAGGGCGTCGGCTACGAGCTGCAGAACAACGGCACCGCCCTCGCCGTCCAGAAGGCGGACGTCGCGAACGCCCGGATCGCCCTGGCCGAGGTCGGCGGCGTGTCCGGCGGCAAGATCCAGCCCGGCTTCGAGCTCTTCGACGAGCAGAGCATGGGCACGAGCCAGATGCAGCAGCGCGTGACGTACCAGCGCGCGATGGAGGGCGAGCTGGCGAACACGATCCGCCAGATCCAGGGCGTCGGCTCGGCGTCCGTCCAGCTCGTGCTGCCCGACGACAACGACGCGCTGTTCACCGAGGACGCCCCGCAGCCGAGCGCCGCGGTCCTCCTCGGCGCGGCGGACATCGACCCGTCGGCGGTCCAGGGGATCGCCCGGCTCGTCGCCTCGAGCGTCAAGTCGCTGCGCCCGCAGAACGTCACGATCACCGACGCGGCCGGCCAGCTGCTGTGGCCCAACGGCGCCGCGGGCGACGCGGCCGGCGGGACGGGCGCGACGCTCGCGAAGCAGAGCGCGGCGCAGAAGTACCAGCGCACGATGGAGACGAGCCTCACGACGCTGCTCGCGCAGACCGTCGGCCCGGACAAGGCCCGCGTCCGCGTCAGCGCCGACATCGACGCCGACAAGGCCACGCAGGAGCAGCTGCGCTACGGCCGCCGGTCGGTGCCGCTGAAGGAGAAGACCTCGACGGAGCAGATGCGCGGCACCGGCGGCGCCGGCGGCGCGAGCAACTCCGCCTCGACGGTGCCCGGCTACGCGGCCGGCGGCGCCGGCGGCGGCGGGAACTCCCGCTACTCCAACGAGACGACCGACCGCGAGCTCGGCAACGACAAGACCGTCGAGAAGCGCGAGATCGCCGCCGGCGGCGTGCAGAAGCAGAGCGTCGCGGTGATGGTCTCCGACAAGGTCCCGCAGGCGCAGATCCCCGCGATCCAGAGCGCGGTGGCCGCCGCGGCGGGCATCGACCGCCAGCGCGGCGACCAGCTGACGGTCACCCGCGTGCCGTTCGCCGCCCCGCCGGCGCCGGCCGCCGGGCCGATGGTGCCCGGCGGGATCCTCGCCGCCGGGAAGTGGGCCCTGCTCGGGCTCGCGACGATCGTCTTCCTCGTCCTCGTCGGACGCCACCTGCGTCGCCGGGAGGGCGAGCCGCTGGCGAGCGCCGCGTGGCTGGACGAGCTCGAGCCCCCACGCCCGATCCGCGCGCTGCACGCCGAGCAGCCGACCGCGCAGCTCGCGGCCGTCGGCGTCCCGCCGCTGGCCGAGTACCAGGCGCCCGTCGCGCGTCGACAGATCGAGGAGCTCGCCGAGCGGGAGCCCGAGAAGGTCGCCCACCAGGTCCGCCACTGGATGGGCGAGGACTGATGGCCGTCGAGCCCTTCACCGACGACGGCTTCGAGGTCGTCGACCCGGACCCGTTCGCCCTCGAGGCGCCACCGAGCACCCCGTCGGGGCGGCCGCTCGTGCCGCTCGGGATCTCCGGCCGGCGCAAGGCCGCGATCCTCCTCGTGTCGCTGGGGACCGACCGCGCCGCGCAGATCTTCAAGCACCTCCGCGACGAGGAGATCGAGGCGCTGACGCTCGAGATGGCGAAGCTCGGCCAGGTCCAGCCCGACCACATCGAGGGCGTCTTCGAGGAGGCCGCCGCGATGACGGTCGCGCTGCAGTCCTTCGCCGAGGGCGGCGTGGAGTTCGCCCGCGAGGTCCTCGAGCGCTCGCTCGGCGCCGACCGCGCCGAGGAGATCATCGGGCGCCTCGCGTCGGTGATCGAGATGCGGCCGTTCGAGTTCCTGCGTCGTACGCCGCCGGAGCAGGTCGCGGCGTTCCTGCGCGCGGAGTCGCCGCAGACCCGCGCGCTCGTGATCGCGAACCTCTCCACGCGGCTGGCCTCGCAGGTGCTCGCCGGGATGGAGCCCGCCGAGCAGGCCGACATCGCGCTGCGCGTCGGCACGATGAGCGAGACGAACCCCGAGGTCGTCAAGCGGATCGAGGCGGTCGTGCGCAACAAGGTCGCGTCGGTGATCGAGCAGGACTACCAGGCGGCCGGCGGCGTCGACACGCTCGCGCAGATCCTGAACAACACCGACCGCGGCACCGAGCGCAACGTCCTCGACGCGCTCGCCGAGAGCGACCCCGAGCTCGCCGAGGAGGTCCGCCGCAAGCTCTTCGTCTTCGAGGACGTCGCCGGGCTCGACGACCGCTCGATCCAGCTCGTCCTGCGCGACGTGGAGCAGCGCGACCTCGCGCTCGCGCTGCGCGGCGTCGACGCGCAGGTCCAGGACCGGATCCTCGCGAACCTCTCGCAGCGGGCCGCGGAGATGCTGCGCGACGAGATGGAGTTCCAGCCGCCGCAGCTCAAGCGCGTGGTGGAGGAGGCCCAGGGCCGGATCGTCGCCGTCGTGCGACGGCTCGAGGAGGCCGGCACGCTCGTCATCGGGCGTGGCAACGGCGACGACATGGTGTGACGTGCACGGACCGCTGATCGACCACGACGTCGCCCCCCTCCCGGGCGTCGAGCCGGAGCGGGCGGCGCACGCCTTCGCGTTCCCGACCCTGCAGCCCGCCGAGCGCCCACCGACCGTCGGCGAGCTCTCGCGGGCGATCGCCGACGCCCGCTCGGAGGCCGACGCGATCCGCGAGCAGGCGCGCGCCGCCGGCCGGGCCGAGGGCCTGGCGCAGGCGCGCGCGGAGACGGCGGCGACGCTCGAGCCGTCGGCGCGCGCGCTGGCCGAGGCGGTGCAGGAGGCGCGCGGCGCGGCGGGCGAGCTCGCCGAGCGCCTCGAGCGCGACGCGGTGGAGCTCGCGCTGCAGCTCGCCGAGAAGATCGTCGTCGGCGCGATCGACGCGGAGCCCGAGCGGGTCCTCGACGTCGTCCGCGGCGGCCTGCGCGGCCTCGTGGACCGGTCGCAGATCACGATCCTCGTGCACCCCGACGACCTGCCGGCGCTGCGCGACGGCCTCGACGGCCTGCGCGACGAGCTCGGCGGCATCGAGCGCTGCGAGCTGCTCGGCGAGCGCCGCGTCGGACGCGGTGGCGCGCTCGTGCGCACCGCGGCCGGCGAGGTCGACGTGCGGATCGAGGCGAAGCTCGACCGCGCCCGCCAGCTCCTGCGGGAGACGGCCCGGCGATGATCCCGCCGCTGACCCGCGAGGTGCTGGCCGAGCCGGACGCCGCGGACGGCCCCGGCGGCCTCGGGCGCTACCTGCAGGCGGTGAAGAGCGCGGACCTCGGGCGCCAGAACGGCCTCGTGGCCGACGTGATCGGGCTCGTCGTCGAGGCGACGGGGCTGCGCGCCGAGGTCGGCGAGCTCTGCCACGTCCATCCCGCGCGCCGCGGGACCGGCCTGGAGCCCGTCCCCGCGGAGGTCGTCGGCTTCCGCGCCGGCCGCACGCTGCTCATGCCGCTCGGCGAGCTGACCGGGATCGGGCCGGGGACGACCGTGACCGCCAGCGGGCACCCGTTCCGGCTGGCCGTGGGGGAGGAGCTGCTCGGCCGCGTGCTCGACGGGCTCGGGCGGCCGATCGACGGGCGCGAGGAACCCGACGGGCCGCTGCGCTCGACCGTCGCGCCGCCGCCCGACCCGCTGAGCCGGCCGCGGATCACCGAGCGGATCGGCCTCGGCGTCCGCGCGCTCGACGCGCTCGTGCCGTGCGGCCGGGGGCAGCGCCTGGGGATCTTCGCCGGCTCCGGCGTCGGCAAGTCGTCGCTGCTGGGGATGATCGCCCGCTCCACGACCGCCGACGTGAACGTCATCGCGCTCGTCGGCGAGCGCGGCCGCGAGCTGCGCGAGTTCGTCGAGCGCGACCTCGGCTCGGCGCTCGAGCGCTCCGTCGTCGTCTGCGCGACCTCCGACCAGCCGGCGCTCGTCCGGATCCGGGCCGCCTACACCGCGACCGCGATCGCCGAGCACTTCCGCGACCAGGGGCAGGACGTCGTCCTGATGATGGACTCCGTCACCCGCTTCGCGATGGCCCAGCGCGAGGTCGGCCTGGCGATCGGCGAGCCGCCCGCCACCCGGGGCTACACGCCGAGCGTCTTCGCGCAGCTGCCGCGGCTGCTCGAGCGGGCCGGGACCTCGCCGCGCGGGTCGATCACCGGGCTCTACACGGTGCTCGTCGACGGCGACGACATGAACGAGCCGATCGCCGACGCGGTCCGCTCGATCCTCGACGGGCACGTCGTGCTCACGCGCGAGATGGCCCATCGTGGCCACTACCCCGCGATCGACGTCCTGCAGAGCGTCTCGCGCCTCGTGGGGGACCTCACCGGCGGCGACGAGCGCGCGGCGGCGACCCGCGTGCGCGGCCTGCTGGCCGACCATCGCGACCGCGCCGACCTGATCGCGATCGGGGCCTACCAGCCGGGCTCGGACCCGCGGACGGACACGGCGATCGCGCTGCGCGAGCCCGTCGAGGCGTTCCTGCGCCAGGCGCCGGACGAGCCGTCGTCGGTCGCCGAGGCCGTCGAGGCGCTCACCGCCCTCGGCAACCGCGCGCTCGAGCTCGACGCCGCGCAGGCGCCGGCCGAGCCCGCCGCGGCCTGAGCCTGATTCCATCGGTCATCGGCCGCGAGGCGACCCGAGGATCGGTGGATTCACGTCTGAGCACGGGCCGATCGCGCGTCGCCGCGGTCATGTCGCCGGCAAGCGCGTCGATGGGCGCGGCCCCTCCGGTGCGCGCCGGCGCGTCGCGCTCAGCCGCCGGTCGGCCGCTGGAGCGCGAAGAGCTCGTCGGTCACCGCGTACTCGTCGAGGTAGCCGCAACGCGCGATCGGCTGCAGCCCCGCCGTGTCCACGCGCCCGTCGGGCAGCACGAACCGCTCGTCGAGGTGGACGCCGACGACCTGGCCGATGATCACGTGGCGGTCGATGTCGGCCCCGTCCAGGTCGCGCAGCTCGAGCGTCTGGGTCACGCGGCACTCCATCGCGACGGCCCGATGTACTTCTGCTCGACCGTGCGGGCGTGCACCGTTGCCCAGGCGTAGCCGAGTTCGAAGGCCGCGTTGAAGATGATCTCGAAGTTCCGCGT
>JALRCL010000668.1 GCA_023268575.1 Patulibacter sp. | reverse complement strand
GATATTCTGCCAGGGTGGAAGAATCCAGACCCTTGCGGGCCGAAGTGATATACAGCTCGTTCATATCGACCCCGCCAAACACACACGAAGTGACGTTTTTGGCTGGAATGGCGATCTTCTCCAGCAGGCCGCCGCTCGCCGGGTGCTCGGCCGCGGGCACCCGCGCATCGGCGAGCGCCGCGGCCAGCGCCGCGCGGTTGCCGACGCCGAGCTTCGCGAACGCGGCCGAGAGCGTGCGCTCGACGGTCTTCTCGCTGATGTACAGGCGGTCGGCGATCTGCCGGTTGCGCAGCCCGGCCCGCACGAGCTGGGCGATCTGGTGCTCGCGCTCGGTCAGCGCGCCGAGCCCGGCGCTCGTCCCGCGCGGGGCGCTGCGACGACGACGTCCCAGCCGTCGCAGCTCGAGGTCCGCGGCGTCGCTCCAGCCGTGGGCGCCGATCGCGCCGAGACGGTCGGCCGCGCGCCGCAGGAGCTCCGCCGCCTCGTCGCGCCGTCCCGCGGCCGCGAGGGCGCGGCCGGCGACGGTCTCGCAGCGACCGGCCTCGATCGGCAGGCTCGCCGCGGCGCTGCGCGCGGCCGCCCGCATCGCGCGCTCGGCCGCGGCGTCCGGCTCGCCGGCGACGATCGCGACCTCCGCCACCGCCCGCTGGGCGTGGGCGTCCTCGGCCACCAGGACGCCGCCGTGGGTGCCGGCCACCGCCCGGTCGGCCCAGCGGCGGCCTTCGGCGAGGTCGCCGTCGGCGAGCGCGGCGCGCACGAGGACCTCGCAGGCGGGCACCTCGCCGGACCGCGAGGTCCGCAGGTGACGACCGTCGAGCTGCGCGAGCAGCGCCGCGCGCGCCTCGGCGTGGCGGCCGGCACCGAGGAGCGGCGCGGCGAGGTAGAACCCGCTCATCCCCGGGATCAGGCCGGCGTCGGCCTGCGCGGCCAGCCGGACGGCCTCCTCGCCGTCGGCGACCGCCTCGACGAGCCGTCCCTGCGCGAGGCGCAGGATCGCCCGCTGGCCGAGCGAGACCGAGAGGAAGAGGTTGCGCGTCACGCGCCCGGTCTCGATCGCGGCGTCGATCATCCGCTCGGCCTCGGCGAGCCGCCCGAGACGCAGAAGGGACCAGGCGGCCGCGGTCCGGGTGAGCAGCAGCGACGAGCCGCGCCCGGACTCGCGCACGACGCGCAGGACGCGGTCGGTCGTCCGCAGCGACGCCTCGTGGCGCTCGCACACGGCCTCCGTCCACCCGAGCCAGAGGCCGAGGTCGAGGCGATCGGCGAGCTCGGCGTCGTCGAGCGCCGCGAAGCGCCGGGCCCCGTCGTCGAGCACCTCGTCCAAGGGGACGCCGAGGAAGTAGCTGGCCATCCCCATCTGTCCGGAGGCCGCGGCCGCGAGCTCGGGCCGGCCGAGCGCGTCGGCCGCGTCGCGCGCCGCGCGGGCACGCTCGAGCATCTCCGGCGGGCGGGTCTCGAAGCCCGCGCACGCGGCGAGCTCGAGGTCGAGCAGCACGGCGGCCTCCGAGCCGGCCGCCGCGTCCGCGCGGGCCGAGGAGAGCCGGGCGTGCGCGTCGCGGTGGCGGCCGAGCAGGTGCTCGACGCCGGCCCGCTGCGCCACGACGACCGGCCGCAGCGGATCGTCGGCGGGCAGGAGCTCGAGCACCGCTCCGAGCGCCGCGCTGCCGCGCTCCAGCTTGCCGGCGCTCGTCGCCGCCTCCGCCTCCTGCAACCGCAGCGCCACGCGCTCGGGGGTCGACGCGGGGTCCTCGGGCACGAGCGTCGCGGCTGCGGCGAACCACCGCGCCGCCAGCGCCGGCGCACGGCGCACGAGGGCGTCCCCGGCGGCGCGGAGGGTCGCGATCGCCGCACCGTCCCCGGGCAGCGCAGAGCGCTCGAGGTGCGGGGCGCGCGCCCCCGACGGCGCGCCGTGCGCCTCGAGGTGCCGCGCGACCTGGCCGTGCGCGCGGGCCGCCCACGCGACGCCCGCGTCGTCGAGCACCGCGTCGCGGACG
>JALRCL010000618.1 GCA_023268575.1 Patulibacter sp. | reverse complement strand
CGCCAGCTCGACGGCCTCGCCGAGGGTCTCCGGCAGCTGCTCGATGCCCAGGCGCCGCCGGTCGTCCGGCGAGAGGTGGTAGAGGTTGCGCTCCATCGGCTCGGGCAGCTCGTAGCCGCGCTCGATGCCGTCGAGGCCCGCGTGCAGCAGCAGCGCGAAGACGAGGTACGGGTTGCACGCCGGATCGGGGCAGCGCAGCTCCATCCGCGTGGCCTGCTCCTTGCCCGGGTGGTAGAGCGGCACGCGCACGAGCGCCGAGCGGTTGCGGCGCGACCAGGCGACGTAGACCGGCGCCTCGTAGCCGGGCGCCAGGCGCTTGTAGCTGTTGACCCACTGCGCGAAGACCGCCGACATCTCGCGCGCATGGCGCAGCTGCCCGGCGATGAACGCCTTGCCGACGTCCGAGAGGAAGAACCGGTCCTCCGGGTCGAAGAACGCGTTGCGACCGTCGCGGAAGAGCGACAGGTGGGTGTGCATGCCCGAGCCGTTCTCGCCCGTCATCGGCTTCGGCATGAAGGTCGCGTGCCAGCCGTGCTGCATCGCGATCTCCTTGACCGTCAGCCGGTAGGTCATGCAGTCGTCGGCCATCTTCACGGCGTCCGCGTAGCGGATGTCGATCTCGTGCTGCGACGGACCGCCCTCGTGGTGGCTGTACTCGACCTTCATCCCGAGCTGCTCGAGCGCCAGCGCGGTGTCGCGGCGGACGTCGGAGCCCGCGTCGAGCGCCGTCAGGTCGAAGTAGCCGCCCTCGTCGAGCGGGACGGGGTCCTTCGCGTCCTTGAAGAGGAAGTACTCCAGCTCGGGGCCGACGTTGAAGCGGTCGAAGCCCATCGACTCCATCCGCTGGACGGCGCGACGCAGGATGTACCGCGGGTCGCCCTCGTAGGGCGTGCGCTCCGGCGTCTGGACGTCGCAGAACATCCGCGCGACGCCCTCCTCGGCCGGCGACCAGGGCAGGATCGCGAACGTCGACGCGTCCGGCACCGCGATCATGTCCGACTCCTCGACGGCGTTGAAGCCGGTGATCGAGGAGCCGTCGAAGCCCATGCCGCCCTCGAAGGCGTCGTCGAGCTCGGAGGCGTTGACCGAGAACGACTTGAGCTGACCGAGGATGTCGGTGAACCACATCCGCACGAAGCGGATGTCGTGCTCGGCGACCAGCCGCTTGACGTCCTCGGGGGTGCGGGGGGTGTCGGCCACGGTGTCGGTGCTCCTGCGGTGGGTCGGGAACCGGCGCCGGAACGCCGCGCGCCACGCTGCAGGCTAGCCGAGCCGCTGCGCCGGGCCGTTCGCCGCCCGGACATCCTCACCGAGCCAGCGTTGTCCCCAGCGCTCCAGCTCGACGATCGCCGGGCCGAGCTCGTGTCCCTTGCGCGTCAGGCCGTAGTCGACGCGGACGGGTGGCCCGGGCGAGACGGTGCGCTCGAGGACCCCGGCGGCCTCGAGCTCCTTCGTCCGCTGGGACAGGACGCGGTCAGAGAGGCCCGGGACCGCCGCGCGCAGCTCGCTGAAGCGCAGCGTCCCACCGCGCAGCAGCACCGCCACGATCGCGCCGTTCCAGCGCCGCCCGAGGAGCTCGACCGCCTCGTGGTAGTGCGGGCAGCAGGTGCCGTCGATGGGGTCGTCGGCGTGCATCATGCGCGCGGGACCGCTGCCGCTCCCACGCGGATGCGCGGGAGCGGGAGGCCGGTCCGGATCACGCCGCGCGCAGCTGGCGCGACTCCTCCATCGACCCGTCGACGGGGACGTCCCCCGCGATGTTCACGAGGGCCGAGAACACCTCGACGGACGCGAACGCGATCGCCTCGAGCAGCTGCTCCTCGGTCCAGCCGAGCTCGAGGGCCTCCTCCTGGAGGTGGGCCGGCGGCTGGCTGCGCCGCTGGAGCAGGTGCCCGATGTAGCGCAGCAGGATGTCCTGCTTCGGGTCGTCGGAATGGAACTCGCGGGCCGCCTTGACCTCATCGATGCCCAGGCCCGCGATGCGCGCGGTGCGCAGGTGCATCTTCAGGCCCGGCTCCGAGCGGAAGTGCTCGGCGACGGCGAGGGAGAGGCGCTCCTTCGTCGGGGCGTCGAGGCTGCCGTGCCGCAGCTCGCTCGTGAACCGCGCGTAGCCCCGCAGCGCCGCCGGCGAACCGGCGAGGACCCCGACGAGGTTCGGCAGCTGGCCGGCCGAGTGCAGCGCACCCTTGAGCACCGGCAGCGACCCCTCGGGCGCCGACAGATCGTCGTGGATGGTGAAACGGCTCATCGCGTTGGGCATGCGCGACCTTCCAGAGCTGGTGTGAGTGCGGGACGGCTTTATCGTCACTTCAACAAGTGAAGTGACTTACCGAACGTAAGTTTAGGACTCGATCGTTCGCTTTGCAAGGGTCTCCGCGGGGCCCGTGCGGTGGACGCCGTACGACGCCGCCCGCGCGGGCCGGAGGCCCTGGCCGGGCCCTGGTCCGCCGGCCGCTGCGGCGGCCCGGAGCGGGCCTGACGACGCTCTACCCCGCTGGGCGGAAGGGCACACCGGCGATCGCGCGATGCGGCCGTGGAGGGGGTGCGCCGGCCGTAGAGGGGGTGCGCCGAGCGCGGGCGACGACGCGCCCCCGGCGGGGGTGGACGGCCCCGAGCGGTGCGGAGGGCGCCGGCTAGCGCGGCAGCGCGTGCGGGACGACGGACGCGTCGGACGTCGTCGCCGCGGCGAGGATGAGGAAGAGGCCGAGCAGCGCTGCGTAGAGCAGCAGCTTCTCGGGCCGCGCGAGCGGGGTCATCGTGCGGCGCCGGGCCGGCCGGCGGGTGCCGGGCCGGCGGGCCGGCAGGTCGCGCTCGCGGGCGCGGCGGTCGCGCTCGCGGCGCAGGCGCTCGTCCTCGCCGCCGGCGGCGAAGGGCGAGTCGTCGATCCACTGGAACTCGACGACCTCGGGGCGGCGCTGGCGGGCGCGGCGCTGCTGGGCGGCGGCCCGGGCAGCGGCGGCGCGGCGGCGGCGGGCAGCGGCGGCCGACGTGGAGAACTCGTCCTCGTAGCGGCGCGGGCCGTCGCGACGGTCCTCCCGGCGGACGGCGGGCAGCCGGTCGTCGTCGAGGTCGAGGCGCTGTCGCGGACGCGACGACGCCTCGCGTCGGCGGTCATCGGCGGAGCGACGCTCGTCGGCGGAGCGGCGACCGGTGGAGGAACGACGACGGTCACCGCGGTTGCGGTACTCCTGTGCGTCAGCCCACCAGGGTTGGTCGCGGTCGTTCGCCATGACGTGGTCTCGTGCTCCGGCGCGCTTGCGAGGTTAGCTGTCGGACTCGCGCTGGAGTAGCGCTACGGCTGATGCCGATTCGCCCCGTGCTCGTGGGTCCCCCGCTTCCCGGACGCCGGCGGCAGGCGCGCTCCGGGAACTCAGCGTTGAGGCAGGATAGCACCGGCCTTGGGCGCTGCGAGAACGCGTTGCCATCGTGCACATCTTGCACGATTTCTTGCAGGAGCAGGGATTTCTTGTGACGCGCGTGGCGATGACCGATCACGCGCGGGCGCGCGAGGCGTCCGTTCACCCCGTCGCGGTCCGCGGTGGCGGCGGGCCGTTCGGCCCTGCTCGCACGCGTCGCACCCGACATGGGACGAGGATCTTGACGCCTCGACCGGCGGAACCCGCCCGCCGGCTCGGGCGTCCCGGCCGAGGCGTTCCCGGCCGGATCATCGGCCGCCCCTCCCCCGACCGAAGTGCATGACGTCGGGTGCCACGCCGCGCAGCGCCGCGGGGTCGGGCTCCGCCGGCGCCGGAAGGCCGTCCCGGCCCGCCTTGCCCGCGGACGACGCCGGAGCGTCGTCCGCGGACCCGTCGGGATCCCCGGCGGCGCCCCCTGGCAGCACGACGAACGGCGCACCCATGGAGCGCACCGGCGGCGCCGCGCCCTCCGCCGGGGTTCGGGACCCGCCCGCGTCCTCCCCGCCGCCGGGCCGGATCGGCCCGGGCCGGGTCCCGCCCGCGCCACGGCCCGCAGCGGCGCCAGAGCCGTCGCCCGTCCCGGTGCCGAACCGGGAGACGGGCCGTGGGCCGGTGGGCGCGCGGCCGTCCGCCGCGCGGGCGACCGCCGCGCCCGGACCACCGCCGGCGACGGCGAGCGCGCCGCCGGCCGCCACCGCCGCGACCTGGCGGTCCTGCTGGCGCGCCCAGTGGTCGAGCTCGACCGGGCTCATCGCGTGCAGCTGCCGCACGACGGCACCGGTCTCCTCCGTCAGCTCGTCGAGCGGGCGCAACCGCCCGACGACGACGTTGATCTGCCCGCCGCCGTCGCGGTGGCGCTCCAGCCGCCCTTCGGCGACGACGAGCGGCTCGGTCCGCACCGCGAGCCGGTCCCGCAGGTACACCGAGGGCGGGATGACGAGGTTGATCGTGCCGACCTCGTCCTCCAGCAGGAGGAAGGTGACGCCCTTCGCGCTGCCGGGCCGCTGACGCGCCAGCACGAGGCCCGCGACCCGCACCGCGCTGTTGTGCCGGGTGCGGGGCAGATCCGCGCTCGTGCGCACCCCGTGCCGGGCGACCTGCGCGCGCAGGAGCTCCATCGGATGCGGGCCGCTCGTCAGGCCGGTGCCGGCGTAGTCGGCGATGAGCCGCTCCCACGCGCTGAGCTCGTCGAGGGCGCGATGCCCCTCGCGGGAAGCGGACTCCAGCTCGAGCGCCAGCTGCGTCCCGTCGCGCACGACCTGCCCGGGGACGGCGAGCCCGAGCTGCCACAGCGCCGCCCGCCGGCGCCGTCCCTCGGGGATCGGCGTGCCGTCGGCGTCCTCCTGGGCCAGCGCGTCGCACGCCCCGGCCCAGGCGAGCCGCTCGAGCGACGGGGCTCCCGCGCCGACCCGCGCGGCGAGGTCGCCGAGCGAGCGCCACGGGCCGTTGCGGTCGCGCTCGGCGACGAGCGCCTCCACCTCCTCGCGGCGGACGCCCTTCACGTAGCCCAGGCCGATCCGCACGGCGCCCGCGTCGGTGATCGTGCAGTGCGCGCGGCTCTCGCCGACGTCCGGGGGCAGCACCGCGATCCCCCGTCGCTGCGCCTCGTGGATCAGGGCGTCGGGCGGGTAGAAGCCCATCGGCTGCTCATCGAGCAGGGCGCAGAGGAACTCGACGGGGTGGTGCACCCGCAGCCACGTCGACTGGTAGGCCAGCAGCCCGAAGGCGACGGCGTGGGCCTTGGGGAAGCCGAAGCCGGAGAAGCCGCGGACCATGCCCCAGACCTGCTCGGCGACCTCGCGGGTGACGTCCCCGTGGGTCGCCAGCGCTCCCTCGACGAACTCCCGGTGCTGGGCCTCCATCGCCTCCTCGGAGCGCTTGCGGCTCATCGCGCGGCGCAGGCCCTCGGCCTGCGCCGCGGTGAAGCCCGAGAACGCCCGGGCGATGTCGATGACCTGGTCCTGGAAGAGGATCGTCCCGAGCGTCCGCTCCAGCGGCGCGCGGAGCGCCTCGTGCAGCAGCGGCGGCCGGAAGCGGTGCTCCTCCGGCACGCCGCGGTCGCGGTCCTGGCGGATCCGCTGCAGCCGCGCGATGTACGGGTTCACCGCGCCGCCCTGGATCGGGCCCGGCCGGACGATCGCGACCTGGATCGTCAGGTCCTCGAGCGTCCGCGGGCGGGTCCGCAGCAGCGAGCCCATCTGGGCGCGGCTCTCGATCTGGAAGACGCCGGTCGTCTCGGCCTTCTGGATCGCCTCGAACGTCTCCCCGTCGTCGAGCGGGACGCGCGCGAGGTCGAGCGTCTCCCCCCGGCGGGTCGAGACGAGCTCGACGCACCGCTCGACGCAGGAAAGCATCCCGAGGCCGAGCAGGTCGATCTTCGCGAAGCCGGCGTCCGAGCAGGAGTCCTTGTCCCACATGATCATCTGCCGGCCGGCCATCGCCGCGGGGACGACGGGGCAGCAGTCGATCAGGGGTCGGGTCGAGATGATCATCCCGCCGGGGTGCTGGGAGAGATGGCGCGGCAGGCCGTGCGCGGCGGAGGCGAGCCGCGCCAGCCACGCCCAGCGGCCGGGCAGCCCGTGCCCCGGGTCCCCACTGCGCTCGTCCGTCCCGGCCGGCAGCGCCGCGCCGTCGTCGTAGAGCGGCTCGTCGGCATGGGCGTCGGGCCGCAGCGCCAGCGCGGCGGCGATGTCCTCGGCCACCCGCCGGCCCGACCAGCCCTCCGAGCCGTGGGCGACGCGCTCCAGCTCCGCCGCCGGCAGCCCGAGCGCCGCACCGAGCTCGCGGATCGCGCCGCGGGCGCGGTAGGTCGGGAAGGCCGCCACGAGCGCCGCGTGGTCGCGGCCGTAGTGGTCGTTGACCCGCGGGATCAGCCGCTCGCGGATGTCGCGCGGGAAGTCGAGGTCGATGTCGGGCAGGGACTGCAGGTCGTCGTTGAGGAACCGGCCGAGCCCCAGCTCGGCCACGAGCGGGTCCACGTGCG
>JALRCL010000490.1 GCA_023268575.1 Patulibacter sp. | reverse complement strand
GTTGGGGCTCGACACATCCAGCACGACCGACGTTGCCGGAACCGCAGCGCGCGGCGTTGCTGGCGCGCGTCGTCGACGAGCGTTCCTACGCCGAGATCGCCGCGCGCCTGGCGTGCTCGGAGTCGGTGGTCCGTCAGCACGTCCACCGCGGACTACGCCGTCTGCGACGCGAACTGGAGCGCGAGCGATGACCGAGTTCGACGACCTCGAGCGACAGCTCCGCGAGAGCGTCCGGGCGATCCGGTCGGGGCGCCGTCGCCGCGCTCGCCGGATCGTGCCGGTCGTGCTGGTGCCGCTGCTCGCCCTCGGCGGGGCTGCCGGCGCGACCGGCGTGCTGAGCGGCTCGAGCGTCCGGTCGCGGGCCGATGACCTGGAGCAGGAGCTGCGGGCGAGCGTGGCCGTCGACGGCGCGTGCCGTTCGGGGCTCGTCGAGCGCCGCGGCGGAGCGACGTTCTCCGACGCGGCGCCGCTGCCGGAGCTCGTCCGGGCGTTCCCGGCCCTCGCGCGGCCGCCCGCCCGTCCCGTCCCGCGAACCGTCCTTGCGGAGGCGGCGCGCCTGGTTCCGGGCGGCTCCGTCCTGCGTCGTGCCGTCCGCGTCGCGGAGTTCCCCGACGGCACGCGGCTGCTGCTCGTCGTGACGGCGTCGACCCCCTGGGCGTCGGTGGTCGACCCGGCGCAGTGCCGCGAGCAGCGGCTCGCCGCACTCGCCGCCCGCCGCTCGGGGACGGATCCCGCGGTCTACGCGCGTGCCCGTGAGCGCCTGGCCGGCGCCCTGGACACCGATCCGGTGGCGCAGGTGCTCACCGTCGCCTCCGGCCGTCGCCGCCCCGACGGAACGGGCGGTGGCGGGAGCAGCTCGTTGCCCGTCCAACCCGGCCACCCGATCCGCGCCGGCCGTTCCTGGTCGTCGACGACGCGCGCGTCCTCGTTCGTCGCCGACCCCCGCGCGGTGACGGTGACGGTCCGCCGCGTCCGCCCCGGGTCGCCCGCACGCACGTGGAGGGGCCCCGGCGCCTACGCCGCGACCATCCGCGTCCGCCAGGGCCTGGTCGGCTTCCGAGGTCGCGGGGGCACCGCCGGCCGCTACCGCGTGACGCAGTACGACCGGTCGGGCCGCGTCGTGACCCGGAACGTCCGTCCGTAGCGCGCCGCTCGCCCGGCCCGACGGCCGGCGCCGGGGTGCGCCGTGCGCTCGTCCGTCGGCCGCGGCCACCGGCGAGGCGCCGGTCCTGAACCGCGGTGGCCGGGGAGGAGCGCTCGACGCCGCCCGTGATCGCCGTCGAGCGGCTGGTTGGGTGCCGTTGCGTACGCCCCGGCGGTGAGCGAGGATCACGGCGTGTCGGATTCGTTCTTCGCCGACCGGCCGCGGCACGAGCCCGAGGAGCCCGAGCCACGACCGGCGCCCCCGTGGGCCGGGCCTCCCGACGGCACGGTTCCGGCGACCGTGCCGCTCGAACGGGTCGTCGCCCGCAGCGCCTCCGTGGCCATCGCCCTGACCGCGCTGGAGGTTTATCCGGCGGGGCTCGTCCTCGAGCTCGTCGTGATGGCGGCGCGCCCGCTCGATCGGGACCGGAACCTCCTGCGGCTGTTCCACGATCCGTGGGCCGACGCGACGACGACCGCGGGACGGCTGCGGCTCGGCGCGCGGCTGTCCGACGGGACGCGCGTCGTCGCCGACGACCACGCCGACCTCCCCGACCGCCGCTCGCCGGCCGCCGTGTTGCAGACCCTCGGCGGAGGCGGCAACGGCCGACGCCATGCGGCACGGTACTGGCTCTGGCCGCTCCCGACCGGGCCCTGGGCCCTCGTCCTGCTCTGGCCCGCCAACGACATCCCCGAGACGCGCGTCGAGCTGGCGGCCGCCGAGATCACCGCCGCCTCG
>JALRCL010000459.1 GCA_023268575.1 Patulibacter sp. | reverse complement strand
CTTCGAGCTCGAGTTCGGCGATTTCGAGCCGGCCGAGCGCCGCGGGCGCCGCCGCCGCGGCACCCGCGGGACCGACGACCGATCGGTGACGAGCTCCGACGAGCTGACGTACGAGACGGCCGATCCGCTTCCCGCGCCGCGCCGCCCCCGCGACCGCGACGTCATCGTCGAGGCCGACGACGCGACCTACGACTCCCGTCTCGCCGATCGCGATCAGCGGGTGCGCGGTCGCAGCCGTCGCCCGCGGCGCGGCGCGGCGTCCGCCGACGACGACGTGGCGGACGAGATCGAGGCCCTCGAGCGGTTCGAGGACGCGATCGAGACCGTGCGCTCGCCCTCCGACCGCGGGGGCGGCAGCGACCTCGGCGCGCGCGTGCTCGTGGCGATCCCGGCGGCGATCGTCGCGATCCTCCTCGTCGCCCAGGGCGGCTGGATCTTCGTCGTCGGCATCGCCGCGTTCGGCCTCATCGGCGTCTGGGAGCTGTGCCGGATGTTCGCGCGGACCCGGCCGTCGCTCGTGGCCTCCAGCGCGGGCGTCCTGGCGATCATCGTCTCGGCGGCGCTCTGGGGCCGCGAGGGGATGACGACCGCGCTCGTGGCGTCGATCCCGCTGATCTTCCTCGCCGTGGCGATCTCCGTCCCGCCGGGCGGCATGCCAGGCGTGGCCGTGACGCTGCTGGGCGTGGTCTGGATCGGCTTCGCCCTCGGTCACGCCGTGCTGCTGCGCGACAGCGTGCACGGCGGTGGCATCGTCGTGAACGTCCTCGTCGGCACGTTCCTCGGGGACACGGGCGCGTACCTCGGCGGGCGGCTGTTCGGCAGCCACAAGCTCGCGCCGCGGATCTCGCCGAACAAGACGGTCGAGGGCCTGCTGATCGGGATCGTCACGGCCGTCGTGGCGACGTGGTTCGCCGGGCTGTACCAGGACTGGCTCAGCGGCACCGACGCGCTGCTGCTCGGCCTCGCGGTGGCGATCGCCGCGCCCGCGGGCGACCTCTTCGAGAGCTTCCTCAAGCGCGACGCGGGGACGAAGGACGCCGGGACCCTGTTCGGTCCCCACGGCGGGGTCCTCGACCGCCTCGACGCCGCGATGTTCGCGATCGTCGCCGGCTTCTACGTCTGGCTGGCGCTGGGCGGCGTGTCGTGACCCGCCGGCTGCTGCTGCTCGGCTCGACCGGCTCGATCGGGACCCAGGCGCTCGACGTCGTCGAGCGGGCCGACCCGGACGCCTTCGCGGTCGTCGGGCTCGCCGCCGGACGCAGCTGGGAGGCCGTCGTCGCGCAGGCCCGCCGGCACGGCGTGCCGCGGATCGCCCTGGCCGACGCCGATGCTGCGGCGCGGGCCGCGGACGCCTGGCCGGAGGGCGAGGTCCTGGCCGGGCCGGAGGGCCTCGTGCGGCTCGTCGTCGAGGCCGGTGCCGATCTCGTCCTGAACGCGCTGGTCGGCGCCGCGGGGCTCGGCCCGACCGTCGCCGCCCTCGGCGAGGGCATCGACCTGGCGCTCGCGAACAAGGAGTCGCTCGTCGTCGGCGGCGAGCTCGTGATGCAGCTCGCGGAGGCGACGGGCGCCCGGGTCCTGCCGGTCGACTCGGAGCACTCCGCGCTGTGGCAGCTCGTCGAGGGGGAGTCCGGCGGGGCGGGCGCGCCCGCCGGCGGCGGACCGCGGCTGGGGACGATCGAGCGGCTCGTGCTGACCGCCTCGGGCGGGCCGTTCCGGGGCCGCTCGCGCGACGAGCTGGCCGACGTCGGCATCGAGCAGGCGCTCGCGCACCCGACCTGGGCGATGGGCGGCAAGATCACGATCGACTCCGCGACGCTCATGAACAAGGGCCTCGAGGTCATCGAGGCGCACCACCTGTTCGGCACGCCGTACGACCGGATCGACGTCGTGGTGCACCCACAGTCGATCGTCCACTCGTACGTGACGCTCTGCGACGGCGCCGCGCTCGCGCACCTCGGGCTGCCGGACATGCGGGCGCCGATCGCGTTCGCGCTGCACCACCCCGATCGCGTGCCGCTGCCGCTGGAGCCCCTGGACCTCGCCACGGTCGGGCAGCTGACGTTCGAGCGGCCGGACCTCGACGCGTTCCCGTGCCTGCGCCTGGCCGGCGAGGCGGGGGAGGCGGGCGGCACCGCGCCGTGCGTGCTGAACGCCGCGAACGAGATCGCGGTCCACGCCTTCCTCGCGGGGCGGGTCGGGTTCCTCGAGATCCCCGCGATCGTCGAGACGACCCTCGACGCGCTGGGGTCGAGCCCGGTGCGGGCGTTCGAGAGCCTCTACGAGGCCGACCGCCGGGCCCGCGAGCACGCCGAGACGCTCGTCGCCGCCCGCGCCTGACCCCGCCCGGCGGGTCGCCGACCGGGGCGTTGATCGGGCGCACAGGCGGCTGTGTCACCCTTCCTCGCCGTGTCATGGGTCCTCGCGTTCCTCGGCTTCGCCGCGCTGATCGTCCTCCACGAGCTCGGGCACTTCGCTGCGGCGAAGGCGGTCGGCATGCGGGTGGAGCGGTTCTCGCTGTTCTTCGGCAAGCCCCTTTGGAGCGTCCGGCGGGGGGAGACCGAGTACGCGGTCGGCCCGATCCCGCTGGGCGGCTACGTGAAGATCACGGGCATGGACCCGCGGGAGGAGCTCCCGCCGGAGATCGCCGAGCGCGCCTACTCCCGGCAGCCCGTCTGGAAGCGCATCGTCGTGATCGCGGCGGGGCCGCTGGTGAACATCGTCCTGGCCGTCGTCATCATCGTGCTGCTCTGGGGCGGCAAGGGCGCGGTGCCGTCGCTGGCGCCGGTCGTCGACGCGGTGCAGAAGGAGAGCCCGGCCGCAGCGGTCTTCGAGCCCGGTGACCGCATCATCAGCGTCGACGGTCGTCCCGGGTTCGCCGCCGGGCTGACGATCGACAACGTCGAGCAGCGCCTCGTCGCGATGCGCAACGCGGTCAGCGCGCACCGCTGCGCCGGCGGCGCCACCCGCGAGGGCTGCCGCGCGACGACGCCGGTCCGGATCGTCTACGAGCGCGACGGCACCCGCCGCACGGCGGAGGTCACGCCCCGCTACGTGGCGCGGCCCAGCGACGCGGACACCGAGGGCCGGATGCTCCTGGGCTACGGCTACGGGATCGCCGACGTGAGCACGAGCCGCGTCGACGCCGCGGGCAAGGGCATCGAGTACCTCTGGCAGGTGACGAAGCTCACCGGCGAGGCGATCGCGAAGCTCGTCTACGACAGCAAGGCGCGGCAGGAGGTCTCGGGCGTCGTCGGCTCCTACGAGGTGACGCGGCAGAGCTTCGAGCTCTCGACGAGCCGCGCCATCCAAGTGCTGGCGATCATCAGCCTGTCGCTGGCGATCATCAACCTCTTCCCGTTCCTGCCGCTGGACGGGGGACACATCTTCTGGGCCCTCGCCGAGCGCGTCCGTGGACGACCGATCCCCTACGCGTGGCTCGAGCGGGCCAGCGTCGTGGGCTTCGCGCTCGTGATCATGATCTTCGGGCTGGGGTTCTACAACGACGTCGGGCGCATCTTCGGCGAGGGGTTCCAGGTCCGCTGACCGGTCGCATCGGCGCGGACGGCGTCCGCTGCCGTCGAGGCCGGTCGACGCCGCTGCGGGTGTGCCCGCGCCACACCGCACGGCGCTCCGCGGTGCACCTGACACCTGTGTCGCGCCCGCGCGGGCGCGGTACGCTCGCGCCGCAGGCGTCCCACGCCGACGGCGAGCCGCCGGGGCGCTGGCCGAGAACGACCGAGGAGCACCGATGAGCGCGACCGACGCGACGACGTCCGTGACCACCATGCTGGACGCCTTCCGGCAGGGGCTGGAGCGTCAGCCCGACGACGTGCTCGTGCGGACGAAGGACGACGAGGTCGCCTGGACCTGGCGCGAGGTCGATGCGCGCCGCCGCGCGGCCGCCGCCGGGCTCGCGGCACTCGGGGTCGCTCGCGGCGAGACCGTCGGGCTGCTGCTGAGCAACCGCCCGGAGTTCTTCCCGCTCGACCTCGGCGCGACCTCGATCGGCGCGGTCCCCGTCTCGCTCTACCAGACCTCCTCGCCCGAGCAGATCGCCTACATCGTCGGCGACGCCGAGATCGGGGTCGTCGTCACCGAGCAGGCGTTCCTGGACCGGGTGCTCGCCGCGCGGGAGCTCGCGACGGGGCTGCGGCACGTCGTGGTCGTCGACGGCGACGCGCCGGACGGGGCGATGACGCTCGCCGCGCTGGAGGCCGGTGGCGACGCCGGCTTCGACGTCGACGCGCGGACGGCGGCGGTCGCGCCCGACGATCTGCTGACCCTGATCTACACCTCGGGCACGACCGGCCCGCCGAAGGGCGTGGAGCTCACCCACCGCAACCTCGTCGCGGCGATGGAGAGCATCGGTCGCGTGGCGAAGCTCCAGCAGGGCGGGCGCGTCATCTCGTGGTTGCCCGCCGCGCACATCGCGGAGCGTGGGGCGCATTACTACGCGCCGTTGCTGTTCGGGTTGGAGATCACGTGCTGCCCAGATCCGAAGCAGATCTCGGCGTATCTGGCGGCGGTGCACCCGACGTGGTTCTTCGCGGTGCCGCGGATCTGGGAGAAGCTGAAGTCGGGGCTGGAGGCGATGCTGGCCTCGCAGCCGCAGGAGCGCCGCGAGCAGGTGCAGGGCGCGATCGACGCCGCCCGCCGGAAGGTCGTGCTGGAGCAGGCGGGGGAGCCGGTGCCCGCCGAGCTCGCCGCGGCGGTCGCGGCTGCCGATGAGCAGGTGTTCGCGCCGTTGCGGGGGATGCTCGGGTTGGATCGGGCGGAATCGATCAACGTCGGGGCGGCGCCGACGCCGCGCGAGGTGATCGAGTTCTTCCACGCGATCGGGCTGCCGATCGCGGAGATCTGGGGGATGTCGGAGGGGTGCGCGTGCGGGACGCTGAACCCGCCCGACCGGATCAAGATCGGGACGGTCGGCCCCGTCGTGCCCGGGATGGAGATCACGCTGGACGAGGACGGCGAGGTCCTGCTGAAGGGCCCGACGTTGATGCGGGGCTACCGCAACCTGCCGGAGAAGACGCGCGAGTCGTTCACCGACGACGGCTGGTTTCGGACCGGGGACGTCGGGACGCTGGACGAGGACGGCTATCTGACGATCGTGGATCGCAAGAAGGAGCTGATCATCAACGCGGCCGGCAAGAACATGTCGCCCGCGAACATCGAGGCCGCGATCAAGTCCGCGCATCCGTTGATCGGGCAGGTCGCGGTGATCGGTGACGCGCGGCCGTACAACGTCGCGTTGATCGTGCTGGACGCGGACTTCACGCCGCCGTGGGCGGCCGCCAACGGGATCGAGGGCGATCTCGAGGCGCTCGCGGACGATTTGCGGGTGCGGGAGGAGATCCAGCAGGGCGTCGATGCGGGCAACGCGAAGCTCTCGCGGGTCGAGCAGGTCAAGAAGTTCGAGATCGTGCGTGGCGATTGGGTGCCTGGTGGGGACGAGCTGACGCCGACGATGAAGCTCAAGCGCAAGCCGATCGATCAGAAGTACCGGTCGGAGATCGACGCGCTCTACGCCTGAGGCATCGGCGACCGCCTTCCCGGCGGGCGGTTGAGGGGACCGAGCCCGAGCGGCGCGCGCACGGGGCACTGTCCGATCGGACAGCACGTGGCGCGCCACTCGTGCCGTTGGCGCACTGGCACGGGTCCGGCGCGTATGAGAGCGTGGCCACGCGGTCGCCCGCGGGGCGCCCGTCCCGTTCCCCCAACCGCCTCGGGAGGCACCAATGGAAGCCGGCACCGCCGCGCCCCCAGCGTCGGATCCACCGCTCAAGCGGGCGATCTCGCGCAACATGCTGCTGCTGTTCGTCATCGGCGACGTCGTCGGCGGCGGCATCTACACGCTCGTCGGCGTCATCGGCGGGGAGGTCGGCGGGCTCGTCTGGCTGCCGTTCGCGCTCGCCCTGCTCCTGGCCCTCCTCACCGCCACCGCGTACGCGGAGCTCGTGACGAAGTACCCGCAGGCGGCGGGCGCGGCGCTCTACGTCAACAAGGCGTTCCGCAGGCCGTTCTTCACGTTCATGGTCGCGTTCGCGGTCATGTGCTCGGGCATCGCCTCGGCCTCGACGCTCTCGCGCGGCGTCGCGGAGACGTACCTGCCGCGGCTCTTCGACTGGACCCTGTCGGAGACGCAGACCGTCTTCATCGCGCTCGGCTTCCTCATGATCGTGGCGGCGGTGAACTTCCGCGGCATCAGCGAGTCGGTGAAGATCAACGTCGTCCTGACGCTGATCGAGTTCGGCGGCCTGATCCTCATCATCGTGATCGGCGTCGGGGCGCTCGTGGACGGCGTCGGCGACATCGGGAACGCCTTCTCGACGAGCGAGGCGAAGGAGGCCGGCAACGACGTCAGCCTCATCCCGGCGGCCCTCGCCGGCACCGCGCTGGCCTTCTACGCCCTGATCGGCTTCGAGGACTCCGTGAACGTCGCGGAGGAGGCGAAGGACCCGGTCCGGGACTACCCCCGCGCGCTCTTCGGGGGCCTGCTGGTGGCGGGCACGCTCTACATCGTCATCGGCATCATCGCGCCGGCGGTGCTCTCCTACGCCACGCTGACCGACGAGGACACGACGCCGCTGCTGGAGATCGCGACGACCGGTCCACTGGCGGTCGAGGTGAAGATCTTCGCCGCGATCGGCGTCCTGGCGCTCATCAACGGGGCGCTGATCAACATGATCATGGCCTCGCGCCTGACCTACGGCATGGCCCGGCAGCGGATCGTCCCGCCGATCTTCGGCAAGGTCCACCGCGGCCGGCAGACCCCGTGGGCGGCGATCCTGTTCACCACCGGCCTGGCGGTGATCCTCACGGCGACCGGCGACGTCTCCGACCTCGCCGCGACGACGACGACGCTCCTGCTCCTCGTCTTCATCACGGTGAACATCAGCGTCCTGGTGCTGCGGCGCGACCCCGTCTCGCACCAGCACTTCGTCGCGCCGACCCTGCTGCCGGCGATCGGCGCGGTCGCGGCGCTGGCCCTGCTGATCCACCGCGTCGCCAACGACACCGAGCAGATCACCCGGGCGCTCCTGCTGCTCGGGCTGGGGCTCGTGTTCTGGCTCGCCAACTGGGTCGCGACGCGCGGCAACGACGAGTTCGACACGGGCGTCATCACCGCGATCGAGCACCCCGAGCGCGACGAGCCGCCGCGCTCCTGATCGGTCCGGGCCCGGTGCCGGAGGGCGCCGGGCCCGCCACGCCCTTGGCGCGTGGCGGAGGTCGCGTCAGGCGACGGGACGGACGGCGATCCAGCTCTTCGTCACGGGGCCGAGGGCCTCGCCGTGGACCGTGGTGCCCGGCAGCAGCCGGGCGAGCTCGCCGCGGCGCAGCAGGCGCACGTCCTCCCAGTGCCCCTGCGCGCCGAGGCGCCAGTAGGGGCGCCGGAGCACCGGCGGCAGCCAGTGCGCTGCCGGCAGCAGGGCGTGGGGCTCGATCGGGAACGACCAGGCGGGCGTCTGCACGTAGACGCCGCGCGCGACCCGCAGCAGCTCGCGGCAGAGCGCCGGGCGCTGCGCCGGCGCGACGTGCTCGACCACCGAGCTGCAGTAGACGAGGTCGAACGCGCCGTCGGCGAACGGCAGCCCCCGGGTCGCGTCGGCCTGCACGAACGGGCCGGGGTACGTGGGCCGGGGCACGAGGTCCACGCCGGTGACGTCGAGGTCGGGCGCCTGAGCGCGCAGGCCGAGGGTCCCGCACCCGACGTCGAGGATCCGCGCCGGACGGCCGAGCCGGTCCAGTCCTGTGAGGCCGAAGAGCAGCTCGTGGCGCCGTGCGCGCAGGCGCGCGGCCACCGGTCCGGCGAGCCGGGCGAGGGGCCCGCGGGCGGTCGCGTAGACGTCGGGCGCGGCGCTCACGTCGAGGCAGGCTAGATGATCGATTCGGCGGAGCTCGCGACGCGCCGCGCGTCGCGCACGACCCGCGCCGCCCGGTCGCCGTCGGAGGCGTCCACGCGGTCATCGGACGGCTGCACGGCCCGGCGCGGTGCCTCCGTACAATCGGTGCATGGCCTCGCAGCGTCAGATCCGCGTCGGCGACGTCCCCATCGGGGGCGGCGCGCCGGTCGCCGTGCAGACGATGACGAAGACCGAGACCGCGAACGTCTCCGAGACGCTCGCCCAGATCCGGCGCGTCGCCGACGCGGGGGCGGACCTCGTGCGCTGCGCGGTGCCCCGCGACGACGACGTCCAGGCGCTGAAGACGATCGTGCGCGAGTCGCCGATCCCGATCATCGCCGACATCCACTTCAACCACACGCTCGCGATCAAGGCGATCGAGGCCGGCGCGCACTGCATCCGGATCAACCCGGGCAACATCGGCGGGCCCGAGAAGGTCGCCGAGGTCGTCGCGACCGCCAAGCGCCACGACGTCCCGATCCGGGTCGGCGTGAACTCGGGCTCGCTGCCCAAGCACCTGCGCGACCTCGAGTACTCCGATCCGGTCGAGGCGCTCGTGCGCGCCGCGGTCGAGACGGTCGAGCTCATGGAGCGCCTGGACTTCGACCAGTTCAAGGTCTCGATGAAGTCCACCTCGGTGCCGAACACGATCGCCTCGAACCGGCGGCTCAGCGAGCGGATCCCGTACCCGCTGCACCTCGGGATCACCGAGGCGGGCACGAAGTACACCGGGTCGCTGAAGAGCGCCGTGGGGCTCGGGACGC
>JALRCL010000368.1 GCA_023268575.1 Patulibacter sp. | reverse complement strand
ACTTCGCGGACGTCGAGCGGCTGCTCGAGGTCCTGCAGCGCCTCGTCGACGCCGGGAACTCCGTGATCGTCATCGAGCACGACCTCGACGTCATCAAGACCGCCGACCAGCTCATCGACCTCGGGCCGGAGGGCGGCGTCGGCGGCGGGACGATCGTCGCCCAGGGCACGCCGGAGGAGGTCGCCCAGGTCGACGCGTCGCACACCGGTCGCTTCCTGCGGCCGCTGCTGCCCGACGCCGCGCCGAAGCGCCGCAAGCGGCGGGCGCCGGCGAGCGCCGCCGCCTGACCGGGGCGCTGGTCGACCGCGCCCCGGCGGCGAGGCGGTTACCAGGGCCGGTGCGCCGTAGGACGGCGGGGACGGCCACGCGCCGGGTCCGTCGAGGTCCTCGGCGGCGCGGCGTATCCTCGCGCCGATGGCCGAGCGTCCCCCTCAGCGATCCCGGGCCGTGCTCTCGTTCCTCGGGGACTCCCGCAGCCGCGACGCCCCGGCGACGACCGCCCCGCTGCCCGGGCGCGACGTCGATCGCGCTCTGACGGACTGCGCCGTCTACGAGGGCGGCGAGCGGCAGGGCGGTCAGGTCCCGCTCGAGGAGGCGCTGCAGCGCGCTCGCGACTGCACCGACGGGTTCGTGTGGATCGGGCTGCACGACCCGGAGGCGCAGGCGGTCGAGCTCGTCGGCCGGTTCTTCGGCCTGCACCCGCTCGCCGTCGAGGACGCGATCCACGCCCACCAGCGGCCGAAGCTCGAGCGCCACGACGACCTGCTCTTCCTCGTGCTGAAGACCGCCCGCTACGTCGACGCGGACGAGCTCGTCGACATCGGCGAGCTGCTGCTCTTCCTCGGCGACCGCTTCCTCGTCACGATCCGCCACGGCGAGGCGCGGCCGCTGGCCGAGCTGCGTCGGCAGCTCGAGGCGGACCACGAGCGGCTCGCCCGCGGTCCCGGTGCCGTCTTCCACGCGATCATCGACGCGGTCGTCGACGACTACGCCGACGTCCTCGACGGCCTGACGAACGACGTGGACGAGATCGAGGCCGAGGTCTTCTCGGACGTGCGCTCCAACCCGACCGAGCGGATCTACCGCCTCAAGCGCGAGGTCCTGCAGTTCAAGCGGGCCGTCACGCCGTTCGTGCATCCGCTGACCCGGCTCGTGGAGGACGAGGAGCTCCCGGTCCCCGACCGGGCGCGTCCGTACCTGCGCGACGTCCTGGACCACCTCGTCCGCGACGCGGAGGGCGTCACGTCGATCGACGAGCTGCTCAACGGCGTGCTCGACGCGAACCTCGCGCAGATGTCGGTCCGCCAGAACGACGACATGCGGACGATCTCCGCCTGGGTCGCCATCGCCGCCCTGCCGACGATGGTCTTCGGCCTCTACGGCATGAACTTCGAGCACATGCCGGAGCTGAAGTGGGAGCTCGGCTACCCGGCGGTCCTCGTCCTGGTCGCGTTGGTGCGGTTCGATCGGAAGAACATCCTGTCGTAGCTCACCGAAGGTGAGCGTGTCACGAGGTAGCCTGGTCGAACTCGACCCCCTGGAGGACCCTCGTGCGTCGCT
>JALRCL010000327.1 GCA_023268575.1 Patulibacter sp. | reverse complement strand
ATCGCCTGCCCCTCGGCCGGTAGCCTCCAGCGGATCGCGCGATCCCCCATGCGTCTCCCGTCCACCCGCATCGCCCTGCTGCTCGTGACCGCCTCGGCCCTCGCCGGATGCGGCCAGTCGTCCGACCTGCTCGACGCCTCGAGCGCCGACGAGCTCAAGCGGGAGCTGCGGACGATCTCCGCCGCCGTGGCCGACCAGCGCTGCGACGACGCGACCGAGGCCATCTCCAAGGGCGTGAGCAAGGTCGAGGACCTGCCCGGGGACGTCGACGAGCAGCTCGTGTCGCACCTCCGCGACGCCTTCTCGCAGCTCCGGTCGACCGTCGAGTCCGAGTGCGCGGCCGAGACGACGACGACCGACACGACGACGACCACCACCGAGACGCCGACGACGCCCACCACCGAGCCCGAGCCCGCGACGCCCGATCCGAGCACGAGCACGCCGCAGCAGCCGACCTCCCCGGACCCCGCGACCGATCCCGGCGACGGTGGGGACCCCGGCGACGGCGGCGAGGACGGCTCCGGGGGCGTCGACCCGGGAGCGGTCGACCCGGGCAGCGGCGCGATCCCGCGCAGCATGCAGGAGTGGCGCGAGCGCGGCCGCGAGCAGGAGCGCCGCATGCGCGAGGCGCTCCGCGAACTGCGCCGCCAGTACCGGGGGAAGCAGCCGTGAGCGGCGATCTCCTCGTGGGCCGGTACGAGCTGGGCGATCGGCTCGGGAGCGGCGGCATGTCGACCGTCCGGCTCGCGTTCGATCGGCGACTGGAGCGCCACGTCGCGGTGAAGCTCCTCGCCGAGCACCTCGCCGACGACCGGCAGTTCGTCAGCCGTTTCCGGCGCGAGGCGCTGTCGGCGGCACGGCTCGTCCACAACAACATCGTCCAGGTCTTCGACTTCGGCTTCGACGACGACTCGCACCGCTACTTCATCGTCATGGAGGCCGTTCGCGGCCAGTCCGGAGCGGAGCTCCTGCGCGACCGGGGCTACCTCTCGGTGCCGGAGACGGTGTCGATCGTCGGCCAGGCGGCGCGCGGGCTGGACTACGCCCACCGCAACGGCGTCATCCACCGGGACGTGAAGCCGGGCAACATCCTGCTCTCGGACGACGGCACGGTGAAGATCGCCGACTTCGGGATCGCCAAGGCGATGGCCGAGGAGTCCTCGATCACGCAGATCGGCTCGGTCGTCGGCACCGCGAGCTACCTCGCGCCCGAGCAGGCGACCGGCGGCGAGCTCGGTCCCGCGTCGGACATCTACGCGCTCGGCGTCGTGACCTACCAGATGCTCGCCGCGCGGCTGCCGTACGAGGCCGACTCGCTCGCCGAGCTCGCGCTGAAGCAGCAGCGGGAGGCGCCGCCGCTCCTGGATCAGCTGAACGCCGAGGTCCCGCCCGAGCTCGGCCTCGTCGTCGACCGGGCGCTGAGCCTCGACCCCGGGATGCGCTACGCGAGCGCCGACGCCTACGCCCAGGCCCTCGACGACGGCGCGGCGGGCAACGGCGTCGACCTCGAGGACCGCACCCGCGTCGTGGACCCCGGCACGGGCGCCACGGCAATCGTCGGTCGCGACCAGATCGCGTCGATCGCCCGCGACTTCGACCCGCCCTTCGACGACGGGGACGAGGAGGCCGGCGACCGCACGCTGCTGCAGCCCGGGCCCGGTGCCCGCCGCAACCCCGGGACCGACGAGCAGCCCGTCGCCCCGCGTCGCTCCGCGCGCGAGCCCCGCCGCGCCCCCGTTCGCGAGGAGCCCCGCCGCGAGCCGGCCGGCGGCTGGGTCGACCCGCGGGCGCAGCAGCAGCCCGCCCGCGCCCCGCGCCGGCGCGGATGCCTCGGCCGGCTCGTCCGCGCCCTGCTGATCGTCATCCTGCTGGCCGCGATCGTCGGCGGCGTCATCTACTACGTCGTCGGGCAGGAGATCGCGCCGCGGCTGGACCGCGTGGTCGGCGACAACGTCCAGCAGGTCGTCGACGAGTTCAACAAGCTCATC
>JALRCL010000268.1 GCA_023268575.1 Patulibacter sp. | reverse complement strand
TCGCGCAGCGCCGCAACGCGGTCGACCCGCGGTTCCTGCGGATGGTCGTCGAGTACGCGCGCTTCAACCGCGCGGCGCGGCGGTTCCTGCGCTCCGGCGACGAGACGACGTCGCTGCAGGCGTTCCTCCGCGGCGAGGGGTTCAGCGAGTGGTTCGTCGAGCGGCTCATGGTCCCGCAGGCGAGCGCCGTCTGGTCGGCCGACCCGGCGCAGATGTGGCGCTTCCCGGCCGTCTTCCTCCTCCGGTTCTTCGAGAACCACGGGATGCTCAGCCTCCGTGACCGCCCGCAGTGGATGACGGTCGCCGGCGGCTCGCGGACGTACGTCGACGCCCTGCTGGCGCCGCTCGGCGACCGGTTGCGCCTCGGCGCGCCGGTGACGGCGATCCGGCGCCACGCCGACCACGTCGCCGTGCAGGTCGGCGATGGCCCGGAGGAGCGGTTCGACCACGTCGTCCTGGCGTGCCACAGCGACCAGGCGCTGGCGCTGCTCGCCGACGCCGACGCGACCGAGCGCGAGGTGCTCGGCGCGATCCCCTACCAGCCCAACCGCGCGGTCCTGCACACCGATCGCTCGCTCCTGCCGCGGCGCCCGCGCGCCTGGTCCAGCTGGAACGCCCACCTGCTGGCCACCCCGAAGGATCGCCCGACGGTGACCTACGACATGCACCGCCTGCAGGGCCTGCCGGAGACCCGGGAGCGCTTGCTCGTGACGCTGAACCTCGAGGAGGCGATCGACCCGCGCTGCGTGATCGCGACGATGGACTACGCCCACCCGGTCTTCACCCCGGAGGGCATGGTCGCCCAGCGCCGCCACGCGGAGATCTCCGGCCCCGGCGGCACGTCCGGCCGGACCTCGTTCGCCGGTGCCTACTGGCGGTGGGGCTTCCACGAGGACGGCGTCTGGAGCGGCCTGCGTGCCGCCGACGCGCTCGACGCCGACCGCGCCCGGCCCGTCGAGGTCCCCGCGTGAGCACCGCGACCCTCCCCCGCGCCCGCCACGCGGCAGGCGTCGTCCCGGCGACCGGCTCGGCGGTCTACCTCGGCTGGGTCACGCACCGGCGCCGCTCCCCCGTCGAGCACCGCTTCCGCTACCCGACGGCGATGCTCCTGCTCGACCTCGACGAGCTCCCCGACGCGCTGGAGGGGCACCGGTACTGGGGCGTGGAGCGACGCGCGCTCTTCGCGTTCCGCCGACGCGACCACCACGGCGACCCGGCGGTGCCGCTGGCCGAGGCGCTGCGGCGGACGGCCGCGGAGGCGACCGGCCGCTGGGCCGCGGGCCCCGTGCGGCTCCTCTGCCAGCCCCGGACGCTCGGGCGCAGCTTCAACCCCGTGACCTTCGCCTACCTCCACGACGCGGATCGGCAGCTCGACGCCGTCGTCGCCGAGGTCACGAACACCCCGTGGGGCGAGCGACACGCCTACGTCCTCGACGCCCGCGCGGCCGTCGACCCCGAGCGGCCCGCGGCGTCCCTCGACAAGGCGTTCCACGTCTCGCCGTTCATGGGCATGGACCACCGGTACCGGTGGACGACGACCGTGCCCGGGCCCGCGCTGCACGTCCACCTCGCCAGCGACCGCGACGGCGAGCGCGTCTTCGACGCGACCCTCGCGCTGCACCGCCGGCCGCTCGACGCCGCCGGCTTGCGCGCCTACGCGCGCCGCCAGCCGCTCGGCGCCCTCCTCGTCCTCGCGCGCATCTACGGCCAGGCCCTGCGCCTGGCGCTGAAGCGCGTGCCCGTCCACCCGCACCCCGCCGACCGCGAGACGACCACGCGATGACCGCTCCCTCCCGACGCTCCACCCTCGCCGCCCGCGGCGTCGCCCTGCGCCTGCTGCGCCAGGCACGCCACGGACGCCTGCGGGTGATCGAGGCCGACGGCACCGTCCACCACTTCGGGGCCGACCCGGAGCCCGGCAGCGGCCTCGCGCCGCTGGAGGCCGAGCTGCGGCTGCACGACGCAGAGGTCTGGCCGTCGCTGCTGCGCGGGTCGCTCGGCCTCGGCGAGAGCTACGGCGACGGCCGCTGGTCGAGCCCCGACCTCGTCGCGCTGGTCGCCCTCGGCGCGCGGAACATGCCGGCGTTCGACCGACTGCGCGAGCGCCTCGCGCCGCTGCTCGTGCCCGCCCAGCGGGTCCGGCACGGCGCCCGCAACACGATCGCCCGCTCCCGTCGGCAGATCCGGGCGCACTACGACCTCTCCAACGAGCTCTTCGGGCTCTTCCTCGACCCGACGATGATGTACTCCTGCGCGCTCTTCGACCGTCCCGGCGCGACGCTCGAGGAGGCCCAGGTCGCCAAGCTCGATCAGCTCTGCCGCAAGCTCGACCTCGCCCCCGGCGTCCGGTTGCTGGAGATCGGGACCGGCTGGGGAGCCCTGGCGATCCACGCCGCCCGCGAGTACGGCGCGCACGTCACGACGACGACGATCAGCGAGCGCCAGCACGAGCTCGCCGCCCAGCGGATCGCGCAGGCCGGCCTGCAGGACCGGATCGACCTGCGCCTGCAGGACTACCGCGACCTCCAGGGGCGCTACGACCGGATCGTGTCCGTCGAGATGATCGAGGCCGTCGGCTGGCGCGACTTCCCGACGTTCTTCCGCCGCTGCGACGAGCTGCTGGCCCCCGACGGCCTGCTCGCCCTCCAGGCGATCACGATCGACGACCGCGCCTACGAGGCCGAGAAGCGCGGCCGGAGCTTCATCAACACGCTCATCTTCCCGGGCGGCTGCCTCCCCTCCCAGGCCGAGATGGCCCGCTGCACGAAGCAGGCCACGAGCCTGCGCACCGTCGGCGTCGAGGATCTCTCCCCGCACTACGCCGAGACGCTGCGCCGCTGGCGCGCCGCCTTCCACGACGCCCACGACGAGGTCCGTCGCCTCGGCTACGACGAGCGGTTCGTCCGCCTCTGGGACCTCTACCTCGCCTACTGCGAGGCCGGCTTCGCCGAGCGGCGGATCCAGCTCGTCCAGCAGGTCTACGCGGGCCCGGCCCGCCGCGAGGAGCGGTCGCGCCTCGGCGAGCCGGTGGCGCCGCTGGAGCGCGCCCCGGCCTGAGCCGGGACGCGTCACCGGTCGGCTTCGCCTCCTTCGGGCCCGGCCGGACCTCCCGGCGGTCGGGACGGGAGCCAAAGCGATGGGGCCCCCTGGGTGAACTTCGCCTCCTGGCGGTCGGGACGGGAGCCGGAGCGTGGGCTTCGCCCCTTGGCGGCCAGCACGGGATCCGGGGGCGGTGGGCTTCGCCCCCTGGAGGCCAGCACGGGAGCCGGAGCGGTTGGGCTTCGCCCCTTGCAGGCCAGCACGGGAGCCGGAGCGGTTGGGCTTCGCCCCTTGCAGGCCAGCACGGGAGCCGGAGCGGTTGGGCTTCGCCCCTTGCGTGCCTAGGGGTGGGCGCGAGGCGCCGTCGGGCCTGGTCGCCGGCCCCTTCCGCCTCGGCCTGCCCGGACGGTGACCGCCGGCTCCGACGGCCCGTCGACGCCTCACGCCCACCCCTTCCCGCT
>JALRCL010000223.1 GCA_023268575.1 Patulibacter sp. | reverse complement strand
TCGCGGCAACAGCACGCGCAGCCAGCGATGGCCGTCGTGCTCGCGGCTGCCGAGGACGAACAGGGTCTGCGCCTGCGCCGCCCACGGCGTCTCCGGCTCCAGGCGCGCCACCGTCCGCCCGCCGGGCGTCGAGCGCGCCCGGGTGGTCTCGACGATCCGGGCGACCGTCGCCCCGCCGCGGCGCGACGGCGCGGCGATCGCCGGCGGTGCGGGCGGGGGAGGGGCGACGGCGGCGCTCACCTCCGCCCTCGCCGCCCGCGCTCCGGCGCCCGCCCGCCGTCCGGCGCGACCGCAGCGTCACGCCGATCCGGCGGTTCGAGGGCGCGGTCGCTCACCCCGTCACGCCTCCGGCGCGCGCGGGCCGCGGCACGACGCGGACCGTCGCGCACGCACGACGGGTCCGCGTGCCGTCCCCGGTCAGCGTGGCGCAGTTGCGCACGCGCCCGCGGGCACCGCCGAGGGCACGGGCGACGATCGTCACCGTCCGGGACGCGCGCGGATCGAGCTTCGTGATCGTCCAGCAGCGGCGGCCGGCGCTGCGCGTCGTCCGGACGCTCGCGCGGACGAACCGCAGCCCGGCGGGCAGCTGGTCGCAGACCCGCACGTCCCGCAGGGCGACGGTCGAGGAGGGGTTGCGAGCCCGCACGCGGTACCGGACCTCGCGCCCGGCCCGCACGCGCGAGACCGCGGCGGTCTTGCGCAGCTGCGCGTCGAGCAGGACCCGGGTGACGGCGCGGTCCAGCACGCTCGTGCCGGGGGCCCGGTTCGGGGTCGACGTCGTCACCGTCGCGGTGTTCTGGACCGTGCCGGCGTCGAGTGCGCGGGCCGTGACGTCGACGGTCGCCACCGTCCCCGGAGCGAGGTCCCCGAGCCGGCAGGTCGCTCCGGCGGCGTCGGCGGCGACGGCGCAGGTGCCCGCCGAGGGCCGGGCGCCGAGGATCCGGATCCGCGTCTGGGGCCGGTCCACGACGACGACGTCGCGCGCCGTGCCCGGTCCCGCGTTGCGTGCCGTGATCCGGTAGCGGAGCAGCCCGCCGGTGGTCGAGGACCCGGGCAGGAGCTCCTTCGTCACGGTGACCGTCGCGTCGGTCGGCGCCGGATCCGTGACGCGCACGAGCTCGCCGGGCGTGCCGGCCGGGCTCACGACGCGGCCGAGCCCGTCGCCGGTGAGGGTCACCTCGTAGCCGTAGCAGCCGGCACGGCCGAGGGCGGTCGTCCCGGTGCGGACCTCGCCGTCGCCGCTGGTGGCGACGGCGCCGGTGTCGACCACGTCGGCGCCCGACCAGTCCAGGCCGTCGCACGAGCCGTCGGCGGCGGGCGCGACCGGCCCGAGCAGGCGCCAGTCCGCGCGGCCCGGCAGCCCGCCGGTGCCGCTGATCGTCAGGACGTCCTGCGCGCTCCCGCCGGTCGTGATCGCGGGCTGGACGACCGCCGTCCGCAGGCCCACCGGGCCGACGTAGAGGGTCTCGTTCGGCGCGCCGGCCGGGCTGATCGCCGGGCCGCCGGCGCCGCTCAGGCGCTGCACGTAGGAGTAGCACCCGACGGCGGTCGGCCGGCTCTCCGGGGTCGTCAGGACCCCGTCACCGGTCGTCGGCATCGTGCCGCTGTCGACCACCGGCGCGCCGCTCCAGTCGACCGCGGCGCAGCCGCCGTCGGCGCCGGCCGGACGCGGGCCGACGAGCTCCCAGGCGAGGGTGCCGGCACCGCCACCGGTCCCGGTGAGCTCGACGCGGTCGGTCACCGCGGCCCCCGGGTCGATGCGCGCCGCGGAGGCGCGCGTGGTGATCGTCGCCGCTCGCACGAGCACGAGCTCGCCGGGGGTGCCCGCGGGGCTCGTCACCGGACCGGAGAACGAGGCACCGGTGGCGGTCACCTCGTAGGCGTAGCACCCCGCATCCGTGGTCGAGGCCGTGGGCGTCTGGTGGGTGCCGTCCCCGGTGAAGGCGATCGTGCCGTCGGCGAGCGTCGGGGCACCGGTCCAGGTGAGGCCGCTGCAGCTGCCGTCGCCGCCGGGCTGCACCGGGCCGACGACCTTCCAGGCCAGGGTGCCGCTGCCGCCGCCGGTGTTGCCGATGGTGATCGCATCGCGGAAGTCCTCGCCCGCGGCGACGCTCGCCGGCGTCGCCGTCGTGGCGATCGTCGGCGTCCGGGGCGCTGCGGGAGCGGTGAGGCCAACCTTCGGCGGCTCGGCGGGGAGCATCTGGCTGCCGCCGCTGCGCGCCGACGAGGCGACGCTGTTCCAGGCGATCTGGTTCACCGTGTCGGCGGGGACGCGCACCCCGATCCCGACGTCGAAGCTCGAGCCCGGCGCGTAGGAGCCGCTGCCGGTGAACCGCAGGCCGGTGACCGTCGACGGGTCCGCCGGCGGCGTCGCGCTCCAGTCGTTCGCGCAGCCAGGGTTCGTGGCGAAGACCTCGGGCCGGCAGGGGTTCGTGGCGGTCGAGTACGCGACGTCGACGCCCGCGGGCAGCGGGGTCTCGATCGCCGTGAAGGCCGGGCGGAACTGGCTGCCGCGCGGCGTCCCGGCCTGGCCCTGGCTGACGCCGGTGTCGCCGATGCGGGGGAGCAGGTCGTAGACGACGGGATCGGTGAGGGTGGTGCCGCCGGTGTTGCGCCACGTCACGCCGTAGCGGCCGGTGCCGCCCTCGGCGGCGTTGCCCACGCCGGGCGGGAACTTGTCGACGGCGTCCTGATCGCCGCGGACGGTCTTCAGGACCGAGAACGCGGGGCCACCCGACGGCGGGACCGTCAGGGTCGCGCGCCACGAGCAGGAGTTCTCGTCGGTGCTCCCGTCGCCGTCGAGGTCGAGCGGGTCCTCGGACTCGAACGTCGACTGCTGCGTCGTGGTGCCCGGGCCGCACGCGCTCTGCGTGTCGTCCCCGATGCCCTTCACGTACACGCTGGCGTCGTTGTTGTACGTCTGGGCGGCCGTCGGCACGTTCAGCAGCACCAGCGACCCGCTGGTGGGCGCGAAGCGGTAGGCGCCGGAGGCGAAGCTCGCCTTGGGCAGCGTGAAGCGCAGCAGCTCCCGACCGGTCTGCTCGTAGTTCGGGATCCGCTCGACCGTCGCGGTGACGGTGCTGGATGCGCCCCCGGCCGCCGGCGTCAGCGTGAACGACGCGGTCGTCACCGGGTTGGACCACGACATGCCGTACGGCAGCAGGTCGGCCAGCACGACGTCGTCGCGCAGCGGGCTGGTCGTCGCGACGTAGCCGACGAGGCTCAGCGGGGTGGTCCCGCCGGCGCCGGAGCGGTACGTGCCGAAGGTCTTGAAGGCCCCGAGCTGCGGGAGCTCCTCCTGGATGTAGAGGTCGGCGTCGTGCCGGCCGGTCACCGCGGGGGTCCCGTCGTTCGGGTACGCCGAGGCGGTCGCGACGTCGTGCAGGATCTCGCCGGCGCGGACGCTCGCGTCCGCGTAGCCGAAGACGTCCAGGCGCAGGGTCGCGTCGTCCGTCCCGCCCTGACGGGGGAGGAGGATCGCCGCGACCCGCCCGATCTCCGCCGTCGGGACGCGGAAGTACGTCGCGCTCGAGGGGCTGCCGACGATCGTCAGCTGGAACGTCGTCCCGTCCGGGCGGATGCCGATCGGGCGCCAGCCGGCGCCGGCCGCGGTCGGCATCCCGGCGGCGGCGACCCGCACGATCGTCGGGTGGAAGGCGGGGTTCGCGCACAGGCGGTCGACCGAGGCGGCGCCGTCGATCGGCGCGCTCGTGGGGGTGCGCGAGCTGTAGGTCACGCCGGTCTTCTCGTCGAGGCACGGCACCGGATCGACGAGCTCGGTGCGATAGGCCCGCGAGGCCGGGTAGGTGACCTGGACGGTGTAGCGCCCCTCGGCGGAGCGCGGATCGCTGGCGCTGGGCGAGGAGGAGCTCGAGTTCATCCAGCGGCCGGGGAACGTGGCCGCGTAGTCGCGCCCGGTGATGGCGATCGGCCCGACGGCGCTCTTGCCGACGAACCCGGGTCCGAGCGCCGGCGGGTCGGCGACGACCGTCACG
>JALRCL010000193.1 GCA_023268575.1 Patulibacter sp. | reverse complement strand
AGCGGCTCGTGCCGTTGTTGCGGACGGTCAGCTCGTAGGCGACGTTCCCGCCCACCGGGGCGCTCGCGGCGCCCGCGGTCTTCGTCAGGGACAGGTCCGCGCGACGGGCGGGCGTGCCCGTCGAGCTGCCCGTGTTGTTCGTCGTGGTGCCGTCGCCACCGCCCGAGACGGCGGCCGTGTTCTGGACGGGCGCGCTGACGTCGGCGCCGACGGACACGGGGATCCGGATCGCCGGGAAGGCGTCGCCGGCTGCGAGCGCGTCGCTGCGGGTGCACGTCACGGTCTGGCCGGACGTGGAGCAGGCCCAGCCGCGCTGGCTCGCCTCCACCGCACCCGGGGTGAGGCCGGTCGGGAGGGTGTCGGTCACCGAGACCGTGCCCTGGGACCGTGCGTCGCCGGCGTTGCGGACCGTGACGAGGTAGGCGTAGCTCCCGCCCGCGGTGAAGGTCCCATCGCCGGCCTTCGTCACCGTGAGGTCGGGCGTCTTCACGGTCGAGGTCGCCGTCGACTCGGCGGTCAGCGGCGTGCCGAGGCTCGCCGACGAGAAGCTCGTCGTGACGAGGTTGTCGATCCGCGCGTCGCGCGAGAGCGCCGGGCTCGGGCCGCCCACCTTGGCGTCGAAGACGACGCGGTACTCGCCGTCGATGGCGATCGTGCCGCCCGCCGAGCCGGTGGCCCCGCCCCCGACCCGCGCGACGACGCGCCGGTTCGCGGTGTCGTACTCGCCGCGGTCGCCGTCGGCGCCGTCGGTGACCCCGGTGGTCGTCGTGCCGCCGGCGGTGGTCGCCGGGGAGACCCGGATCGACCCGGGGACGTAGGAGGTGCCGGCCGGCAGCGGATCGCGCAGGACGACGCTCGCGGCGGCGTCCTGGCCGGTGTTCCGGCCCGTGATCGTGTACCGGAGCGTGTCGCCCTGCTCCACGGTCGTGGCCGGCGAGAGCGAGCCGTCGGCGTTCAGCCGCTGGACCGTCTTCGTCTGGTCGATCTTCGGCGCGTAGAGCTCGGTGGCGAACGTCACGACGCCCGGGGCGTAGACGTCGCCGGAGGACGTGAGCCGGATCGTCGCGCTGGTGGCGTTGTTGCCCAGGACGCCGTCGGCCTTGATGATCGACTGCTCGATGCCCAACTGGTTGGGGTAGTTCGGCTCGGTGGCGGTGCGACGCACGCCGTCGCGGCTGCTGCGCGAGTTGAAGAAGTTCGTGGCGGGGTGCTGGGCGTCGCTCAGGACGGTGGTGTTCAGGGAGGCGCTGTCCCCCACGATCCCGCCGTCGCCCTCGTAGGTCACGAAGCCCACGCGGGTGCGGACGTCGCCGGCGGGCGGGGTCTGGAAGCCGGAGATCGCGATCGTGCCGGTCTGGGAGCCACCGATCGACTTGATGCCGTCGAAGACGGTGAGGTTGCGGGCCGGCTGCCCGGTGTCGCGGTAGGCGATGACGAGCGACCAGCCCGCGAGCGTGTCGCCACCGGTCGAGGCCTGGACGTCGGCTGCCGTGTAGACGCCCGCGCCCGCACCGGCGACGAGCGAGGTGACGTCCTTGAAGCCCTGGTAGATCCCGCCGGTGCCGTCGTCGAGCTGGTCCGCGGTGAGCGACGCGTAGCCGGAGGCGCCCGGGACCCGGAGCTTGATCTTGTTCCGGTCCGCGACGCTCCGCGCGGCCTGCCCGCCCGAGCCGGCCGCGGTCCGGGCGCCCCAGTAGAGCCCCGCGAAGAGCACGGTGCTCCCGGAGGGCAGCGCGACGGTGGCCCGCGAGGAGTTGAACGTCGACGCGTCGGAGTCCACGTCGACGTACTGCATGTTGTAGGCGTTGTTCTGCGACGACGAGTCGGCCGTCGTCGTGACGCCCGCCTGCTGCGCCGCCGCGCACCCGCTGGCCGAGGACGGGCACGTCATGAGCGTGTTGCCGAAGATGTCGATGTCGCCCGTGTCGTTCACGGAGAACCGCGAGGCGAAGTCGCGGTCGGCGGCGTCGGCCGCCGGCGCGAGCGTGGCGCCGAGACCGACGACGAGGAGCGCCACGAGCAGCGCCAGCCACGTGCGTGGCGCGCGGCGGGCATTTTCAACCCGCCGGTCTGGCCGAAGATCAAGGGCCTCGAGACCTTTGAAGGGCCGTGCTTTCACAC
>JALRCL010000230.1 GCA_023268575.1 Patulibacter sp. | reverse complement strand
ATCGTGGCCTGGGCGCGTGGCCGGCGCGAGCTCCGCGGCCTGCGCGCGGACACCGACCTCGTCAACCCGGCGAGCCACAGCGTCCTGCGCGCCGCCGGGCTCGCCGTCGTCCACGACGACGGCGACCGCCAGGTCTACGAGCTGCGCTGGGAGCGGCCCGAGCGCATCGCCCGGGCCATCGCGGCCGACTGATCGGCAGCGCGCCGCCGCCCGGCGAACCCCGGGGCTCGCCCCGGGAGGGCATCCGGGCGCCGGCCGGCGGCCGGCGCCGCCCCGCGCCCGCTCGAGGGCTCAGCCGCGCCGCAGCACGGCGCGCTCGATGACGACCGGCTGCGCGGGCGGACCGTCGCCGGACGGATCGCTCGTGCCGACGCCCTCGATCCGCTTCACGACGTCGAGGCCCTTGACGACCTTGCCGAGGATCGCGTACTCCGGCGGCAGCTGCGAGTCCGCGCCGGTGACGACGAAGAACTGGCTGCTCGACGTCCCGGCGGCCTCGTTGGCGGCCTTCGCCATCGCCACGACGCCCTCGGTGTACGCGGCGTCCGACGGCGGCTCCTCCGTCACGGAGTAGCCCGGACCGCCGGTGCCGTTCTGCAGCGGGTCGCCGCCCTGGATGACGAACCCGGGGACGATCCGGACGAAGCCGAGGCCGTCGTAGAAGCGCTTGCGCACGAGCGAGGCGACCGACGCCGAGGTCTTCGGCTGGCGCTTCGTGTCGAGCTGGACGACGAAGCTCCCGCAGCTCGTCGTGAAGGTCACGCGCCACTGCCCGGACAGGCGGGCCGGTCGGGGCTCGGCGACCGAGGTCTTGTCGTCGTCGGGCTCGGGCTGCTCGACGGACCGGCAGCCGTCGGGCGCCGCCGCCTCGTCGGTGGTCGCCGCCGGGGCGGTCTCGGTCGTCGCCGTCTCCGTCGTGGCGTCCGTCGTCGTCGCGGCGGTCGTGCCGGTCGAGGCGGTCGGCTCGTCGTCGTCGCCGCAGGCGGCGAGGCCGCCGCCGAGGGCGAGCACGCCCACGAGCAGCGCGGCGCGGACGGCGTGGGCGGGGCGCGCGGACGTCGGCACGGCGGCGAGCATACGGCGCGACGCGGACCCGTCGCGCCGCGGGCCCCGTCCGGGACGGCCTCCGACCGTCCGGGCGCGGTCGGCCCGGACCCTCCGGGATACTCCACCGCGCGTGAGCACCGCCCTGGAGCCCCCTCCCTCCCCCGCGCCCCGTCGCGGCCCGATCCCGCTCGGCCTCGCCGTCCGCCTCGCGCGGCTCGCGGGCCGCGCCGCGCGCGCGACCGGGCGGGGCGGCACCAGCCTGCCGGGCAAGCTCCTGACCCGCCTGCGGCCGGACGCGATCGCCGCGATGAGCAGTCGCATCGAGCACGGCTCGGTGGTGCTGTCCGCGACGAACGGCAAGACGACGACGGCCGCTCTCGTGGCGTCGATCCTCGAGCGCCACGGCGAGACGCTCGTCCACAACCGGCAGGGCGCGAACATGGCGGGCGGCATCGCCGCGACGCTCATCGGCGACTGGCGGCGGGGCCGGCCGACCGGGTCCACCGGGCTGTTCGAGGTCGACGAGTTCTGGCTCGCCGGCCTCGTCCGCGACCTCCGCCCCCGGGCGCTGCTGCTCGCGAACCTCTTCCGCGACCAGCTCGACCGCTACGGCGAGCTGGAGACGATCGTCGACCGCTGGCGGGCCATGGTCGAGGACCCCGCCAACGCGGGCGTCCGGCTCGTGCTCGGCGCCGACGATCCGGCGGTCGCCGACCTCGGCCTCGGGCGCGAGGCCTGCTACTTCGGCGTCCAGGACACGTCCGTCGCGCTGCCCGGCCTCGAGCACGCCGCGGACGCGACGACCTGCCGCGTCTGCGGCTCCGCCTACGACTACGCCGCGACGTTCGTC
>JALRCL010000169.1 GCA_023268575.1 Patulibacter sp. | reverse complement strand
CGTGCCCGCGCTGCACGGGCCTCGGGGCCCAGCTCGTCGTCGATCCGGACCTCGTGATCCCGGACGGCACGCTCGCGCTGGACGACGGCGCGATCAAGCCGTGGTCGAGCTCGCCGAACCCGTTCTACCGCAAGCTCCTGGAGGGCCTCGCGGAGTTCTACGACGTGCCGACGAACCGGCCGTGGAACAGCCTCACGGCGGAGCAGCAGGAGGGGATCCTCTTCGGCGACCCCGACGGCGAGAAGGTGCCGCTGCGGTTCAAGAACCGCGCCGGCCGCCGCCGCACGTACCAGATGCGTGCGGAGGGGGTCATCCCCAACCTCGAGCGCCGCCACCGCGAGTCGGACTCCGACGCGGTGCGGGAGAAGATCGAGGAGTACATGTCGATGGTGCCGTGCCCGGAGTGCGACGGCGCCCGCCTGAAGCCCGGGCCGCGCAACGTCCTCGTCGGCGGAATCGGCATCCACGAGTTCTCGCGCTTCTCCGTCCACGAGGCGCTCGAGTGGCTCGAGCACGTCGAGCTCACGAGCACCGAGCAGCAGATCGCGCGGCTCATCCTGCGCGAGATCCGCGAGCGGCTGAGCTTCCTGGCCGACGTCGGCATCGGCTACCTCTCGATGGCCCGCGGCGCCGCGACGCTCTCGGGCGGCGAGGCGCAGCGGATCCGCCTGGCGACGCAGATCGGCTCCGCGCTCGTCGGCGTGCTCTACGTCCTCGACGAGCCGTCGATCGGCCTGCACCAGCGCGACAACGAGCGGCTGATCGCGACGCTCGAGCGGCTCCGCGACCTCGGCAACAGCGTGCTCGTCGTCGAGCACGACGAGCAGACGATGCGCGCAGCGGACTGCCTCGTCGACATGGGCCCCGGCGCCGGCGAGCACGGCGGCCGGGTGGTGGCGGTCGGGACGCCGAAGGAGGTCGAGGCGAACGTCTCCTCCCTCACCGGCCAGTACCTCTCGGGCAAGCGCGCGATCGCACCGCCGGAGGTGCGGCGGCCCCCGCGGGGCGAGCTCGTCGTGCGCGGCGCTCGGGAGCACAACCTGCGCGACCTCGACGTCTCGATCCCGCTCGGCGTGCTCTGCGCCGTGACGGGCGTCAGCGGCTCGGGCAAGTCGACCCTCGTCAACGAGATCCTCCACAAGTCCGCCGCCGCGCAGCTCAACCGGGCGAAGGTCCGCCCCGGCCGCCACGACGCGATCGAGGGGATGGACCAGCTGGACAAGGTCATCCAGGTCGACCAGTCCCCGATCGGCCGCACCCCGCGCTCGAACCCCGCCACCTACACCGGCGTGTTCGACCACATCCGCACGCTGTTCGCCCAGACGAAGGAGGCGCGCCAGCGCGGCTACAAGGCCGGCCGCTTCTCGTTCAACGTCAAGGGCGGGCGCTGCGAGGTCTGCAAGGGCGACGGCCAGATCAAGATCGAGATGCACTTCCTGCCGGACGTCTACGTCCCGTGCGAGCAGTGCCACGGCAAGCGCTACAACCGCGAGACGCTCGAGGTCCGCTTCAAGGGGCGTACGATCGCCGACGTGCTCGACATGCCGGTCGAGCAGGCCCTCGAGTTCTTTTCGAGCATCCCGAAGGTGCACCGTCGCCTCCAGACGCTGGAAGCCAAGCCATACTCAACTCCATTTGCATATTCAATTGCTTGCGCCTCATCGGTGAATTTTTGAACAGTAATTACTGGACCAAATACCTCATTTTGAATTATTTCATCATCTTGCTTTAGATCTGCCACAACAGTTGGTGCAAAGAAAAATCCTGGGCGATCTAAAACTTTACCGCCAGCAACAACCTTGGCATGTGATGGCAGGCGATCAATAAATCCTTTAACCCGCTCTAATTGGTTGGCATTATTTACTGGACCAACTAATACATCCTCATC
>JALRCL010000131.1 GCA_023268575.1 Patulibacter sp. | reverse complement strand
ATCGCCGAGCTGCCCGAGAGCGCCAACGAGCAGCACTACGAGCTGCCCGCCGCGTTCCTCGGCCTCATCCTCGGCCCGCGGCGCAAGTACAGCGGCTGCCTCTGGAGCGACGGCGTCACCGACCTGGCCGGCGCCGAGGAGGCCATGCTCGACCTGACGGTCCGCCGTGCCGGCCTGCGCGACGGGATGGAGCTCCTGGACCTCGGGTGCGGTTGGGGCTCGCTGAGCCTCTACGTCGCGGAGCGCTTCCCGGCCTGCCGGATCCTCGCCGTGTCGAACTCGCACGGGCAGCGCGAGCACATCGAGCGCGAGCGCGACGCCCGCGGGATCGACCCCGAGCGGCTGCGCGTGGTCACGCAGGACATCAACGACTTCGACACCGACCGCCGCTTCGACCGGGTGATCTCGATCGAGATGCTCGAGCACCTGCGCAACTGGCAGGAGCTGCTGCGCCGGATCGCGGGCTGGCTGCGGCCCGACGGCCGGCTCTTCGTGCACGTCTTCAGCCACCGGCGGATCGCCTACCGCTTCGTCGGCACCTGGGCGGCCGAGCGGTTCTTCACCGAGGGCACGATGCCCTCCCACGACCTGCTGGAACGCTTCGCCGACGACCTCGTCGTCGAGCGGCGCTGGGCGGTCGACGGCACGCACTACGCGCGCACGCTGGAGGCGTGGCTGGCGCGACTGGACGCGCACCGCGACGAGGCGCTCGCGCTGCTGGAGGGCCACGGGGGGCCGCGCGCGGCGCGGCGGCTGCTGGGCGGCTGGCGCCTCTTCCTCCTCTCCACGGAGCAGATCTGGCGCTGGCGCGGCGGGCAGGAGTGGCTCGTCTCCCACTACCTCCTGCGCCCGCACGCCACGGATTGACCCGGATGCGGTCCCCGCGCGCGAGGAGGATCGCCCGCGGTCCCGTCGCGACGGCACGCGTCCGCCCCGCCCACGGGTAGCGTGGGGGCCGCTTGGGGCCGCTCGACCTCCTCCTCCACAGCACCGTCGCGCTCGACGTCCTCGGCCTCGTCGTGCGCGCCGTCGCGCTCGCGGTCGTGCCGGTGAACCGCCGCCCGTCATCGGCGATGGCGTGGCTCATGCTCATCTTCGCGCTGCCCTACGTCGGGATCGTCGCGTTCCTCCTCATCGGCAGCCCGAAGCTCCCGGCGGACCGGCGACGCCGCCAGCGGGAGGTGAACCGGCTGATCGCCGAGCGCACCGCCGCGATGCCGGTCGTCCCCTCGACCGACCCCGGACCGGACTGGCTGGCGCCGGTCGTCGCCCTGAACCGGGAGCTCGGGGCGCTGCCGCTCGTCACCGGCAACCGCGCGGAGCTCATCGAGGAGTACGACGCCTCGCTGCAGGCGATGACCGATGCCGTCGACGCCGCGCGGCGCTTCGTCCACGTCGAGTTCTACATCCTCGCCTCGGACGCGACGACGGCCCCGTTCTTCGCCGCGATGGAGCGTGCCGTCCAGCGTGGCATCCCCGTCCGGGTGCTCTACGACCACGTCGGCTCGCTGCGGGTGCCGCGCTACCGGCGGACCGTCCGCCACCTGCGCCGGATCGGCGTCCAATGGCGTCCGGCGCTGCCGGTCCAGCCGTGGCGGCTGCGCTACCAGCGCCCCGACCTGCGCAACCACCGCAAGCTGCTC
>JALRCL010000053.1 GCA_023268575.1 Patulibacter sp. | reverse complement strand
GAGCAGGAAGGCGTTGCGGAACTGGTCCTCGCACGCCACCACGTCGGCGATGTCGCCGAAGGGGCCGTAGTACGGGTAGATGCCGTGCGTCGCGCAGGCGTCGACCATCTTGGCGATCGTGTAGTGCCACAGGTCCTGCTGGAAGATCGTGCGCTCACCCTGGTAGTCCGGCGTGCCGTCGGCCCCCTTCGCCGGGTCCTGCCGCACGAGGTAGCCGGGGTGGCCGCCACCGACGCGGGTGGTCTTCATCCGACGGTCGGCGGCGAGGTCGGCCGGGCCGAGCGAGATGCCCTGCATGCGCGGCGAGGCACCGGCGATCTCCTCCACGCGCGCGACGCCGCCGGCGGTCTCGAGGATCGCGTGCAGCAGGATCGGGCGGGTGATCCCGGCGCGCGCCTCGAGCTGCGCGACGAGCCGGTCGACGTAGTGGATGTCCTCCGGGCCCTCGACCTTGGGGATCATGATGACGTCGAGCTTGTCCCCGATCTCGGTGACGAGCGTCGTCAGGTCGTCGAGGACCCACGGGCTGTCGAGCGCGTTGATCCGCGTCCACAGCGGGGTGCCGCCGAGGTCGAGCGTCTTGCCGACCTCCACGAGGCCGGCGCGCGCGGACTCCTTGCGGTCGATCGGCACCGCGTCCTCGAGGTTGCCGAGGACGATGTCCGCCTTCGCGGCGATGTCGGGCAGCTTCGCCCGCATCTTCTCGTTGCTCGGGTCGAAGAAGTGGATCATCCGCGACGGCGGGACCGGGATCTCGCGCAGCGGGGCCGGCGCCCCGACGGCGAGCGGCTTGAAGAAGTCACGGGGGTGGCGGCTCATCGCGGCCGATCCTACCCGCGGTCGCTCCCGCGGCGTGGGCTCGCCGCGGCGCTCCCCGGACGGCCTCGGCGGGGTGGCGGTGGTGCCCGGCCGCGCCGCGGCGGTCGACCGATGCAACATCCGACGGGCGCACGAGCCTCTCCACGACGAGATGCCGCTTCGACCGCTCGTGCACCGATGCCTCCCGACCCCGTGACCGCGATCGCCGCGCCGGCGGCCGGACGACGCGCCCAGGCACCCGGCGGGGCCCTCGGCGAGGACCACGTCGCTCGCCGCGCCCTCGACGTCGGGCGCCGGACCGCGCTGGGCGTGCTGGCCGGCGACCACGCGTCCGCCGACGACGTCGCGCAGGAGGTCGCGATCCAGGCCGTGCGCCGGGTCGGCGATCTCCGCGATCCCGCCGCGCTCGACGCCTGGCTGCACCGGACCGCCGTCCGTGCGGCGTTGCGGGTCGCTCGGCGGGGACGCCGGCGTCGCGACGTCGAGCACCGCCACGCCGCGTCGGCCCCCGGGACGGCGAGCGCCGAGCCCGCGCTCGACGACCTCGCGGCGCTCCTCGCTGGGTTGCCGGAGCGTCAGCGCGCCGCGCTGACGCTGCGCTACGCCCACGACCTCGACGATCCCGCGATCGCCGCCGCCCTCGGCTGCCGCGAGGGCACCGTGCGTGCGCTGCTCTCCCGCGGGCGGACGGCGCTGCGGGAGCAGCTCGCCGACGCGGGTGGTGCTCGCACCGGGACCGCCGGGCCACCGAGCCCGCCGCCGGCCGACGATCGCGACCGCACCGAGCCGCGGCCGGCCGAACCACGATCCGCCGGGCCGCCGGCGACCGCGCCCCGCGCCACCCGAGCACGAGACCACCAGCACGACCAGAAGGACCACCATGCCTGACCTGCTCGACCGTCCCCGGGACGCCGACCCGCTCGAGGAGCTCTTCGCCCCGCTGCGCACGCCGGGCGAGGAGGATCCGGCCCGCGTCGACGCCGTTCGCCGCGCCGCGCGCTCCGGGCCGCGGCCGATGGGCGCCGCCCTCCGCGCGTCCGCGGCCTGGCGTCCGCGGACCGCGGTCGCCGTCGGTACTGCCGTCGTCCTCGCCGGCGGCGTGGTCGCCGCGATCGACCGCGGCCGTCCCGGGACCTTCGTCGACGAGGCCGACGCCGCCGCGGTCCTGCGGGCCGCCGCCGACGCCTCGCGCGGCGCGGTCGCCGGCGACGGCTGGCGCTACGGCCCGGTCACCGAGGTCAGCCGGGCGACGATCGAGGGGCGGCGCTGCGCCGACTGTCCGGTCGAGACCGCGACGCTGGAGACGCGCTCCGTCGAGTCGATCTGGACCGGTCCGGGCGGGGACGCGTACCGCGCGGAGGACGCCGGCACACGGCGCGCGGTGGAGAACGAGCCGCTGCTGCGGGCCGTCGGCGCGCTCGAGGGTCCGACCACGGCGCAGCGCGAGGTTCGCCGTCGCGGCGTCCACGTCCGGGGCGCCGAGGCAGACGACCCCCGCTACGGACGCACGCTCTTCTGGCTCCCCGGGGGGATCGGGGATCCCGAGGCGGTGCCCGAGGACGCCGCCGCGATGGTGGGCTGGGTGCGCGCGCGGCTGGCGCATGATCTCGCCGCCGACGACGAGCTGGGGGCCGCCCGCCCCGATCCGGCGCCGCTCGTGCGGGAGGACGAGCCGCTGGCCGACCGCCGCCGAACGGCGGAGCCGAGCGACGCGGCGATCGACGACGCGCTGATGGGGCTGGCGGTCTCCCCGCAGCTCGACGGCCCGCAGCGCGCCGCCGCGCTCGATGCCCTGGCCGATCGCGACGCGGCGGAGGTCGTCCCCGTGCCGGCGCCCTTCGCCGCGCCTGACCGGCTCGCGATCCGGCTCGCGCTGGCGGTCCGCGGCGGCACCGCGACGACGACGACCGCGACGACGACGACCGCGACGACGGCGACCGAGGAGCGAGCGCCGGCTGACGCCGTCAGCGGCGTGACGCTCGTCTTCGACCGCGAGAGCCGTCAGCCGGTGGCCCGGATCACGAGCGTCGGCGACGGGGTCGCGAGCCTGTCCTACCGCCGCGGCCGTCCCGCCGTCCGCCTGCGCTCGGTGAGCGTCGAGACGCAGTTCGTCGCACCGGTTGCGGTCGCTGCGCCCGGGGTCGACGCCGCGGGTCGTCGGCTGCTCGATCCGGCGGCCGCCGAGGAGCTCCACCGCGACGGGTCGTCGGTCCGCTGGCGCACCGAGCAGGAGCGGGAGGCCGCGACGCGGCGGCGGTGACCCGCGAGGGTGGGCGGGGCCCATCGCCCTTCCTCCTGCGAGACCGCTCCCCGGCGCCCCGTGGCCCGGGGAGCGGCGCTCAGCCGAAGATCGCGTCGACGATCAGGTAGACGTTGAGCGCGATGATGAGGGCGGCGACCGCGCTCGCCGCGAGCGTCGTCCCAGGCCGGTTGACGAGGTCGCCCATCAGGTCGCGCCGGCGCGTGAAGAGGATCAGCGGCACGAGGGCGAACGGGATCCCGAACGACAGCACCACCTGCGAGATCACCAGGACGTCGGTGGTTGGCAGGCCGAGGGCCAGCACGACGAGGGCCGGCGTCATCGTGACCGCGCGGCGCAGGAAGAGCGGGATCCGCCAGCCCATGAACCCCTGCAGGACGACCTGGCCGGCGTAGGTCCCGACGGACGACGACGAGAGGCCCGACGCGAGCAGCGCGACGGCGAAGGCCAGCGCTGCACCGGCGCCGACGTACTGGTCGAGCCCCCGGTGGGCGGCCTCGATCGAGTCGACGTCGGTCGCGCCGATCCGGTGGAACAGCGCGGCGGCGACGAGCAGCATCGTGAGGTTGATGACGCCGGCGGCCCCGAGCCCGAGGCCCACGTCGATGCGCAGCCACCGCAGCAGTCGTCGGCGCTCCCCGTCGTTTCGCGGGCGGATCCGGTCCTGCGTCAGTGCCGAGTGCAGGTAGACGACGTGCGGCATGACCGTCGCGCCGATGATGCCGACGGCGAGCAGGAGCGAGCCGGAGCCGGCGAGTCCCGGGACGAGGCCGCCGGCGATGCCCGACGCGGACTGGTGCCCGACGGCGACGAGGTCGTAGAGGAAGCCGAGCGCGACGAGCCCCAGGAGCGCGGCGATCGCGACCTCGAACCGGCGGTAGCCGCGCTGCTGCAGCGCCAGCACCCCGAACGCCACGACCGCCGTGACGAGGCCTGCCGGGAACAGGCCGATGCCGAACAGGAGGTGCAGGCCGATCGCGGCGCCGACGAACTCCGCGAGGTCGGTGGCGATCGCGACCGCCTCCGCCTGGATCCAGAGCCCGAAGCGCGTCCGCCGGCCGAACCCGGCCGCGAGCTGGGGCAGGTTGCGCCCCGTCGCCAGGCCGAGCTTCGCGGAGAGGTACTGGACGAGCATCGCCATCGCGCTCGACGCGACGACGACCCAGGCGAGGAGGTAGCCGTGCTCGGCCCCCGCGGCGATGTTCGTCGCGAAGTTCCCCGGATCGACGTAGGCCACCGCCGCGACGAACGCCGGACCCAGCAGCGCCAGCCGCGGGAGCCGGCGACCCGGGGCGTCCCCGTCCTGCGGCGTGGCCGCCGCCCGCGGCTGCGACCGAGGATCGAGGAGCGTCTCGCCGACCGGGGCGTTCACGCGCGACGCGCTCCGCCGGGCCGGGGTGCTGCCTGGGGGCGATGCTCGTGCGAGCCGATCACCGGTCGGAGTTTACGCTCCCAAAAACCTTGGTCTGTGGCATGCATCATCCTGGCGTGCCGCCGTTCGCCGCGCCGGTGCGCGCGACCCTGCGAACCCGCGGCCCGACGCCCGATGCCGCGACGCGCCATGCTTCCCCGGCCCAGAGCGACCGCCTGCCCCGGCGGTCCGCACGCGTCGATCCGACCAGGAGTAGCGATGTCCGACGAGTCCACCTTCACGCCCGGCACCGACGACCTGCCCGAGGTCCGCCACGCCTCCGGTGCCCATCAGTACGGGCGCTACTTCGAGGAGTTCGAGGAGGGCGCCGTCTACAAGCACTGGCCGGCGAAGACCGTCACGGAGGGGGACGACCACCTCTTCTGCCTCCTGACGATGAACCACCACCCGCTGCACATCAACGACGTCTACGCGTCGCGCTCGCAGCAGGGCAAGAACGTCGTCGTCGGCCCGTACGTCTACTCGTTGGCCCTCGGCATCTCGGTGTCCGACATCAGCGGCCTGGCGATCGCGAACCTCGCCACCGACGAGCTCTCGCACCCCAACCCGGTGTTCCACGGCGACACGCTGTTCGTCGAGACCGAGGTCCTGTCGAAGAAGGCCTCGCGGTCGAAGCCCGACCGCGGCGTCGTGATCGTCCACACGCGCGTCCACAACCAGGACGGCGTGCTCGTGGCCGAGTTCAAGCGCCGCGTCCTCGTGCCGAAGAAGCACCCCGAGGCCTGATCCGCCGACGGCGACCCGGGCACCGCCCGGGGCGCCGTCGCCCGGACCCGTCCGCCTCCGGGAGCGTCGTCGCGCGCGCGGACCGTGACCATCCGTCCGCCGGCTGGGTACCCTTCACGCCGATGCACGCTGCCGCCGGCGAAGACCCGGCCTCCAGTCCTCAGCCTGGCTCCGCGCACCCGCGCCGAGGCCAGGCTGCCCCTGACCACCGCGCCTGCCACCGGTCCCGCCGGTGGGCGCCTCGCCGCGAGCGCCGCCGCTCGCCGGAGGCGGTGCGATGACCGAGCTGCTGCTGCTCCTCGTCGCCGCGCTGCTCGTGCTCGCCTGCGGCGCCTTCGTCGCCGCCGAGTTCGCGCTCGTCACGGTCGACCGCCCGACGGTCGAGCGCGCCGTCGCGAGCGGCGACCGCGCCGCGGTCGGCGTCCAGAAGGCGCTGACGTCGCTCTCGACGCAGCTCTCGGGCGCCCAGCTCGGGATCACGATCACGAACCTCGCGATCGGCTTCCTCGCCGAGCCGGCGATCGCCCGGCTGATCGACGGACCGCTGGGCTCCGCCGGCGTGCCGGACGACGCGCTGAAGGGCGTCTCCGTCGCGATCGCGATCGCGCTGGCGACGATGGCCACGATGGTCGTCGGCGAGCTCATCCCGAAGAACCTTGCGATCGCGCTGCCGCTGGCCACCGCGCGCCGCGTCGTCGGCTTTCAGCGCGGCTTCACGGCCGCCAACGCGCTGCCGCTGCGGCTGCTGAACGGCTGGGCGAACGCGATCCTGCGCCGGATGGGGGTCGAGCCCCAGGAGGAGCTCGCGTCCGCCCGCTCGGCGGAGGAGCTCGCGTCGCTCGTGCGCCGCTCCGCCGAGCAGGGCGCCCTGGAGCCGGAGACCGCCCAGCTGCTGCAGCGCTCGATCGCCTTCGGCGACCGGCGCGCGCTCGACGTCATGACGCCGCGCATTCGCGTCGAGGAGATCGCCCCCGAGGCGTCGGCCGCCGAGGTGCTGCGCCGCTCGCGGACCTCCGGCCGGTCGCGGTTCCCCGTCACCCGCCCCCGCTCGGAGGAGGTGCTCGGGATCGTCCACATCAAGCAGGCGCTCGCCGTGCCCTACGAGCGGCGCGAGCGGGTCCGCGTCGACGAGATCATGAGCAAGCCGCTCGTCGTGCCCGACACGCTCGAGCTGGACCCGCTGCTGTCGACCCTCCGCGAGGGCGCGATGCAGATCGCCGTGCTCGTCGACGAGTTCGGCGCCTTCGTCGGCGTCGTCACGCTCGAGGACCTGATCGAGGAGATCGTCGGCGAGGTGACCGACGAGCACGACGCCCGCGAGGAGCCCGCGCACCTCGAGCCCGACGGCTCGTGGAGCCTCCAGGGCCTGCTGCGCCCCGACGAGGCGAGCGAGGTCATCGGCCTCGAGCTGCCGGAGGGCGAGGACTACGAGACCCTCGGCGGCCTGGTGGCGCTCCTGCTGGAGCGCGTCCCCGACGTCGGCGACGTCGTGCGGCTGCTGCTGCCCGACGAGGAGCGTCCGCGGCACGAGGTGACCCTCGAGGTCGTCGAGATGGACGGCCTGCGCGTCGACGAGCTGCGTGCGACCGTGCGGCCGATCGAGCGCGAGGACGAGGAGGACGACCGATGAGCGACGGGCTCGCCATCCTGCTCGCCGTCTTCCTGCTCGGCGCCAACGCCTTCTTCGTCGGCGCGGAGTTCGCGCTGATCTCCGCGCGCCGGACGACGATCGAGCCCCGGGCCGAGGAGGGCTCGTGGGCGGCCAAGATCACGCTCGGCGCGATGGAGCGCGTCTCGCTCATGATGGCCGGCGCCCAGCTCGGCATCACGATCTGCTCGCTCGGCCTCGGCGCTCTCGGCGAGCCGGCGGTCGCCCACACGCTCGAGGGGCCGTTCGAGGACCTCGGGGTCTCGGAGGCGCTGCTGCACCCGATCGCGTTCGTCATCGCGCTGTCGATCGTCGTGACCCTCCACGTCGTGATCGGCGAGATGGTCCCGAAGAACCTCGCGCTCGCCCGACCGGACCGCGCCGCGATGCTGCTCGGCCCGCCGCTCGTGCTCGTGGTCCGCGTCCTCGGTCCCCTGATCGTCTTCCTCAACTGGGTCGCGAACGTCTCGCTGCGGCTCATGGGCGTCCAGCCGAAGGACGAGATCACGAGCGTCTTCACGCGCGACGAGGTCGCGGGGCTCGTGGAGGAGTCCCACCGCGAGGGGCTGCTGGAGCACGGCGAGGGGCAGCTGCTGCTCGACGCGCTGGAGTTCGAGGACCGCGACGTGCGCTCGGTCCTCCTGCCGGAGGACCGGCTCGTCACCGTCCCCGCGGGCGCGACGCTCGAGCAGGTCGAGGAGGTCGCGGGCCGGACCGGGTTCTCCCGGTTCCCCGTGGTCGGCTCCTCGGGCGAGCTGCGGGGCTACCTCCACGTGAAGGATCTCCTCCACGCCGGGAAGATCCCGCGTGACGCGCCGCTTCCGACCTCGCTCGTGCGCGAGCTGCCGAGCGTCCGGGAGACGGACCGCCTGCGCAGCGCCCTCGGGACGATGCAGCGGGCCGCGGCGCACCTCGCCGAGGTCCGGTCGGCGACCGGGACGACGCAGGGGGTCGTCGCGCTCGAGGACGTGCTCGAGGAGCTCGTCGGCGAGATCCGCGACGAGAGCCAGCGACAGGCGGTCGCCCGGACGCCGGGCGTCCGCCCGGCGGCCGACTGAGGCCGGACGTGGACGCGGCGCGGGCCGAGCGGATCCTCGCCGCGGTCCGCGCGATCCCGGAGGGCTGGGTGCGCACCTACGGCGACCTCGAGCCGCGCGCCCCGCGGCTCGTCGGTCGCGTGCTGCGCGAGACCGCCGAGGAGGTGCCGTGGCACCGGGTCGTGCGGGCCGACGGCTCGCTGGCGGTCGGCGGCGAGCAGCGCGCCCGGCTGCGGGCCGAGGGGGTGCCGATCAGCGGGGAGCGGGTCGTGCTC
>JALRCL010000924.1 GCA_023268575.1 Patulibacter sp. | reverse complement strand
CCCGGGACGGAACCGGTCGAGAGGGCCGTGTTGCCGCCGGCGCGGTCGTACTTCTCGACGACGGCGACGGTTGCGCCGGCCTCGTGCGCGGCGAGCGCGGCGACGAGGCCGGCGCCGCCGGCGCCGACGACGAGGACGTCGACCTCGGTGTCGAAGTCGCCCGAGCTGTTGATCTGCGGCACGTCAGGCCTCCAGGAGGTCGTCGAGCGTCGCTTCCCACGGGCGGCGCAGGAGCTCGGGGCGCTCCAGCAGGCGGCGCACGGTGGGGACGAACGCGGGGTGGACGGCGCCGACGGCGCCGTGGAGCTTCTCGTCGAGCAGCACGTCGTCGCCGAGCGGGCGATCGGGGGAGCCGATCGCGCTCATGCAGGTGCGCTCGATCGTCGTCCCGTCCTGCAGCCGCACGACGACCGTCGCGGGCCGGTCGTGGGGTGGCGCGGGGGCGGGGAGGAACGGGCCCATCCGGACCCGGTCGCGCAGCGTGGCGATCCGCGGGTCCGCGATGGCCGCCGGCGCGCACGCGTCGGCGTCGAGACGGCCGAGGACGAGCGCGGCGGCCGCCGCGTGGGGCAACGAGAACTTCGCAGCGAGGCTCGTGGCCGGGCGAGGGTCGTCGAGCTTCAGCGCCAGCGGGTGCGTGCGGACGTCGATCCGTCCGATCTCGTCGACGCGGTCGGCACCGAGCTCCTCGCGGACGCCGAGGAGGGCCTCGACGGTCGCGTGCGCGTACTGGCAGCAGGCGAAGAGCTTGTGGTAGCCGTCGCGGATCGCCCAGGTCTCGCCGAGGCCGTTGGTGAGCTCGCCCGGTCGGGTGCCGGCGCCCATCGCCCGAGCGAAGGCCGTGTCCGGGGCGCTCGGGTGCCCGCCGATGCCGAACGCCGACCAGCGAGCGACCTGGATCCCGGTCCACGCCGCGATCCCGGTCCACGCGTTGCGGACGAGGTGGCCCCGGAGCGCGTGGTCGAACGGTCCGAGCATCGCGGTGCTCGCGCCGGCCGACACGGCGGCGACGGCCTCCTCCGCGCTGCGGCCCGAGCCGAGCGCCGCACCGGCGGCCGCGCCGATCGGGCCGAGCAGGGCGTGGGGGTGGATGACCATCTCCGCGTGGCGCCAGCAGCGCGCCACGCGGGTCACGACCTCGTAGCCGGCCACGAGCGCGGCGAGCAGCTGCTCGCCGGTCAGCCCGCGTGGCTCGGCCTCGGCCAGCAGCGCCGGCAGGACGTAGAGCCCGGCGTGGCAGGTCGCGGGGCGGTAGCCCTCGTCCATCTCCGCCCAGTCGGCAGCGGTGCCGTTGGCCGCCGCGACCGCGGCGCGTTCGCCGCGCCGTCGCTCACGGCCGGCGAAGACCGTCGCCTCGGCCGGGGCGCCCGCGTGCAGCAGCGAGTCGCGGACGGCGACGACCTGCGGGTCGTCGCGCACGGCGATCATCGCCCCGAGGTCGTCGGCGAGCACGAGCAGCGCGCGCCGGCGGACGTCCTCGGGCAGGTCCGCGAAGCGCACGGTGGTCGCCCACCGCACGAGGTCGGCGAACGCCGTCGCGGGGTCGTCGGGAGGCGGGACGGTCGGCGTCGCGGTCATGGCAAGGGCGCCGAACGGCGGCGCGAGGCGCAGCAGGCCGTTCTCGGCGTCGGGCGGAGCGCACGCTAGCGAGCGAAGCCGTCAACTGTCAACAATGCGGACGGACGGCGGTCGTGTCGAACCGGCCGTCCGGCGGGGTCAGGCGGGTCCGGCGCTCGTGCCCGTCAGGCCGGCTCGGGCAGCGCCTGTAGGGCGTGCCGGAGCGCGTGGTCCAGGTGCTCCGCCATGGCGGCGGCGGCGCGGTCCCCGTCGCCGGAGAGGACCGCCTCGAGCAGGGCGCCGTGCTCCTCGACGGCGTCGTGGGCTCGGACGCGCTCCTCGCCGGACTGCGCGCGGAGGAGCCGCAGCTCCTGGTTGACGAGCCCGACGTGCGAGGCGAGCGCGGCGTTCCCCGCGGCGTCGGCGAGCAGCGCGTGGACGTCCCGCCGGCCCTGGAAGCGCTCGTCGGCGTGGAGCTCGTCGCCGTCGGGGTCCGCGGCCTCCAGCAGTGCGCGCAGCTCGGCGCGCTGGGCGTCGGTGGCGCGCATGGCGGCCAGGCGCGCCACCGTCGACTCCAGGGCGCGCCGGACCTCGAACAGATCGCGCACCTCGCCGGGTCCGAGCGCGCGGACGAACGCGCCGCGGTGCGCGCGCAGCTCGATGAGGCCGTCGCGCGACAGGCGCTGCATCGCCTCGCGCACCGGCCCGCGGCTCACGCCGAGCTCGGTGGAGATCTCGACCTCGTTGAGGCGGCCGCCGGGGGCGTACCGGCCGCGGAGGATCTGCTCGCGCAGGGTCCGCTCGACCTGGTCGGCGAACGAGTTGCCCGACCGCGAGATCGGAGCGCGGCGGCCCTCGCTCATCGCCCGGCCCCCCGTGCGCGGAGGGCGGCGGATGGGCGGCGGGAGCAGGGGAAACCGGGGGACACGCCGCGAAGCCTACGGCCCAGGGTCCCTGGCGTGGCCCTCGTCCTGCGCCGTGCCGACTGACTACCGTTGACGATCAAAGCTGCAGTGGTAAGCACCGCAATCGTCATACCGGTCATGCCAAACACATTGCCACGAATAGACGTTGTAGGGTGACTCAGACCTTTGAGCGCTTGGATAAAGCAAACACTGGCCACC
>JALRCL010000814.1 GCA_023268575.1 Patulibacter sp. | reverse complement strand
TGGGGCCTGTGCCCGACCGCCGGGCTCTCGGCGACCCTCGCATCCGTGACCGGAGCACCACCCCGGGCGACCGCGGTCGATGAGCTCGGCGTGCTCCACGAGGCCTGGACCCTCACCGATCCGGAGGGGATGGAGGCCGTGCGGGCCGCCGTGGCCGCCGGACCGCTCGTGCTCGCCGACGGCCACCACCGGTTCGAGACCGCGCTCGCCTACCGGGCCGAACGCGATGCGACCGATCCCGGGGCCGACGCGATCCTGTGCTTCGTGGTCGAACTCGCGGACGACCAGCTCGTGGTGCACGCGATCCACCGCCTGGTCCACGGCCTCCCGGCCGACGTCGAGGCTCGGCTCGCCCCGACCTGCGAACTCGAGGACGCGGGCGCGAACACCCCGGACGCGGTCACGGCGCTCCGGGCGCGCCTCCGCCGGGACGGCGGTATCGGCCTCGTCCTCCCCGACCGTCTGCTGCGCCTCGTGCCGCGTGCGGACGCGCTCGCGGCGGCGCGGGCCGAACTCCCGACCGCCCTCCACGACGTGGCCTCGGCCCACTTCGACGCCATCGTCCGCCCGGCGCTCGGTGCGGCGACCCTCGCCTACCGCAACGATGCGAGCGCGTGCGCCGCGATGGTCGCGGCCGGGACCGCGGATGCGGCGATCATCCTGCAACCGGTGAGCGTGCCCACGATCCGCGACGCCGGGCGCGCCGGGGTCCGCATGCCGGAGAAGACGACCTTCTTCTGGCCGAAGCCGCGGACCGGCATCGTGTTCCGGCGCCTCGACGACTGAGGACGGCGGTCCCGCATCGTCCGGACGCGGGACTCGCCGCCACCCGGGGGCGACGGCGAGTCCGTGGGAACGTGACGGGGGTTCGCCCCGACGGGTCGGTCAGACCACGTCCCAGGTGTTGCCGGCCCCGACGGCCGCGAGGGCGTCGCGGCGTTCCTCGAGAAGCGCCGCCCCGCCTTCACCGGCCGCGCCTGATCCTCGCGCGGCACGGCCGCTGTCCGGGTCAGTCCATCCCGCGCTTGCCCGGCGTCCAGAACGGCTTGGTGACGATCTCTCGGCGACTCCAGCCGCGGTCCTGCACGAGGTGGGCGCGGACCATCTGGATCGTGCGGGCCTCTCCGGCCAGGTAGGCGGCACCCGGGGCATCGGGCAGGTCGAGCGCGGCGACCGCGTCGACGAGCTGCTGGGAGGACGCGGCCGACGCGCCGTTGCGCGAGATCCGGGTCAGCGGTCGCGGCAACTCGATGTGGTCCGCGTCGGTCGCGGCCTGGTGCACGCCGAGGACCGGGACGTCGGCAGGCAGGGCGCGCAGCAGCGCGCCGAAGCCCGCTGCCGCGGTCTCCTCGCCGGCGAAGAGGTACCAGGAGGCGTCGCGCGGCACGCGGATCGCCCGCGCGTCGCGGAGCAGGACGACGTACTGGCCGATGCGGGCCTCGTCGGCCCAGCGCAGGCCGATGCTGTCGGGCGTCCCGTGGTCGAACAGCACGACGTCGACCCACCCCGCGTCGGGATCGGCGTCCCACATGCTGTACGTGCGCAGGGCGTCGCCGGCGCGCAGCCGCGCGAGGGAGGGCAGCACCGCGGCGGTGCGGATGCGCACGCGGTCGCCGGGTCCCCAGGGCACGCCGACGAGCTTCGGGCCGGCCAGCCGCAGGCGGGTCGATGTCGGGGTGAGCCGCTCGAGCTGCTCGATGCGGCCGCCGGGCAGCATCCGCCGCCCGAGGTCGAACCGCTCGTAGGTCGTCGGGGCTGGATCTTCCGTCCGGCGCATGCGGCCCTCCTCGGGCGATGATCGGCGACTTACCGGTCGGCAAGTCAGTGACACCGTATCGTGCCCTTGCCGGTCGTCAAGCAGGTACGCTCGCGGCGTGCCGCGTGACCCCACCGCGCCGACGGGCGAAACGCCGGGCGCCGGAGCGCCGCCCCGGGCCTCGACGCGCGAGCGGATCCTCGAGGTGGCGCTCGAGCTGTTCGTCGATCAGGGCTACGACGGAACGTCGCTGCGCGACATCGCCAAGCGCCTGGGGGTCACGAAGGCGGCGCTCTACTACCACTTCGAGCGCAAGGACGACATCTTCCTGGCGCTCCACCTCCGCGCGCACGAGCTCCTCCGCGACGTTCTCGTGCCGCTCGACGAGGCGCCCGACGATCGGGCGCGCAGCGACGCGTGGCCGGCCGTCCTGGAGCGCTTCGTCGATCGTGCGGTCGAGCACCCGCGACTCGTCCTGCTCCACGTGCGCAACCCCGGTGCGCTGGCCGCGGTCGTCGACGACGATCGCAACCGCAGCGAGAACGAGGACTTCCAGCAACGGACGCTGCGACTGCTCCAGAGCGCGGAGGTGCCGATCGAGCGCCGCGTCCGGATGGCGTGCGCCCTCGGGGCCGTGGTCGGAGGCCTGGCGGCCTTCGGCGGCGCGCAGGAGGAGACCGCCGTCCCCGAGCTGGCCGAGCACGTCCGCAGCGCCGTGGCCGACGTGCTGCGGCGTCCGGGGGCCTGAGGGTCGGCCGCGAGCGCGACCGGCGCGGGGAGGAGGCACCGCCCGTCGGGTGGTCGCCCGCGCGGCGGCCGTGACGCCCTGTCGACTCGCCGCTAGGCTTCGCGCCTGGCCAGCTGGCCAATTTCGCGGGACGGGACGTCCGGACATCGTCTCCGACCGCGGCCGCACGCGACGACCGAGGATCTGACGTGAGCACCGACGCCACCCCGAACGCCCCGCTGGCCGGGGTCCGGATCATCGAGCTGGCCGGCATCGGCCCCGGCCCTTTCGCGGGCATGATGCTCGCCGACATGGGGGCGGAGGTCATCCGCATCGACCGCCCGGGCGGCAACCCGCTGGGCGAGTTCGGGCACAGCGCGATGTTCCGCAGCCGCCGGTCGATCGCGGTCGACCTGAAGAAGCCGGAGGGCGTCGAGACGATCCTGCGCCTCTGCGAGGGCGCCGACGCGATCTACGAGGGCTACCGTCCCGGCGTGGCGGAGCGGCTGGGCGTCGGCCCGGAGCAGTGCCAGGCCCGGAACCCGAAGCTCGTCTACGGCCGGATGACCGGCTGGGGCCAGGACGGACCGTGGGCCCAGCGCGCCGGGCACGACATCAACTACATCGCGCTCACCGGCGCGCTGCACGCGATCGGTCGCCGCGGCGAGGGCCCGGTCGTCCCGCTGAACCTCGTCGGCGACTTCGGCGGCGGCGGGATGCTCCTGGCCTACGGGCTCGTCTGCGGGATCCTGCAGGCGCGCGCCAGCGGTCGGGGCCAGGTCGTCGACGCGGCGATGGTCGACGGGGCCGGGGCGCTCATGGCGATGTTCCACTCCCTGCGCACGGTCGGCGCGTTCACGCCCGAGCGCGGCACCGGCATGCTCGACGGCGGCGCCCACTTCTACGACGTCTTCCGCACGAAGGACGACCGCTGGGTCTCGATCGGCGCGATCGAGCCGCAGTTCTACGCCGAGCTCTGCGACCGGCTGGAGCTCGACGACGACCTGCGGCAGAGCGAGATGGCGGCGGATCGCTGGCCCGAGCTGAAGGAGAAGGTCGCGGCCGTCGTGGCACGCCACACGCGCGACGAGCTCGACGCGATCTTCGAGGGATCCGACGCCTGCTACGCCCCGGTGCTGGAGCTCGGCGAGGTCCACGAGCACGAGCACATGGCCGCGCGTGGGGCCCTGGTGGACGTGAACGGCGAGCGCCAGCCCGCGCCCGCCCCGCGCTTCGACGGCGCGCCTCCGACGGTGCCCACGCCGATCGCCAAGCCCGGCACGCACACCCGCGACACGCTGCTGGACGCTGGGTTCAGCGCCGCGGAGGTCGACGCGCTGATCGACGCCGGCGCCGTGACGCAGCTGGAGCCGGCGACGGCCTGATCCGTGGCGCGGGCCTTCGATCGCTGGGCGTCGCTGGACCCGCTGGGCGTCATGCCGCGCGTCGTGCGCGCCGCGCGCGTGGTGCCGGGCGTCGACCTCGCCGAGCGGGGCCTCGACGAGCTCGAGCGCCGCGCGCTGCTCGGCCTGCGCCGGCGGCTCGACCAGATCGCGCTGCCGGCGCCGACCGCCACCGCGCCCGAGCGCCGCGCCGAGGCCGCGTCCGCCGCCGCGAC
>JALRCL010000768.1 GCA_023268575.1 Patulibacter sp. | reverse complement strand
GCGGCGGCCCCGGTGACGCGTTCACGCGCGAGATCGTGGCGACGAAGGCGCCGGTCGTCATCCCCGACGTCCTCAACGACCCGCGCCCGCTGCGCTCGACGATGCGCAGCTGGGACGTCCGGTCGATGATGGGCGTCCCGATGGTGCTGCAGGGCGACGTCGTGGGGATCGTCTACCTCGACGACCACGACCGCCCGCGCCGCTACACCGACGCGGACCAGTCGATCGCCTCGGCGTTCGCCGACCTCGCCGCGATCGCGATCCAGCAGGCGAAGCTCGGCTCGGAGATGCGCGAGCGCCTCGACACCGTCGCGCGCCAGAACGCGACGATGCGCCGTGCGACCGTCGTCGAGGAGCGCCTGACCGCGCTCGTGCTCGACGGGCGCAACATGCGCGAGATCGCGGCCGAGATCGCCGAGCTCACCGGCAAGCCGTGCGCGATCCACGACGAGCGCTTCCGCGCGGTCGCCGTCGGGCGGCCCCGCGCGATCCAGGACCAGGCCGTGCGACCGCGGCTGTTGGAGCCCGACGTCCGCGACCACCCCGACGTGCGCCGCGCGCTGTCGGGCCTGCCGACCGCGCGACCGGTCGTCGTCGGCCCGTTCCCGCTCGCGGGCGTCCACCAGCGCGCGCTCGTGGCGCCGGTCGCCACGACCGAGGCGCTCTGGGGCTACCTCGTGCTGCTGGAGCACGGCTCCCGGCTGACGAACCTCGACATGGTCGTCGGCCGCCGCGCGGCGACGATCATCGCGTGGGAGATGAGCGCCGAGCGGCGCGCGGTGGCGGCGGAGTGGAACGCCCGCAGCTCGCTCGTCGGCGAGCTCCTGCGCGGCAACCAGGACGTGAAGGCGCTCGAGCGGCGGGCAGAGCACGTCGGGGTCGCCCTGGACCGCCCGCACGTGCTCTGCCTCGTGACCTCGGCCCTCGGCTCGACGACGAGCGTCCCGGAGGCCCGCGCGGTCGCCGAGGCGATCACCGGCGCCGACGCGGACCTCGCGCCCCTGGCGACCGGCGTGACCGAGGGCGTCGCGCTCGTCCTGCCGCTGGAGGGCGACGATCCCGTCGCGGCGGTCGCGCACCTGAAGCGCCGCGTCGCCGAGGGCCTGGCGAGCCTCGACGAGGCCGGCGCGCTGCTGGCCGGCATCTCGACCCCGTGCCGCTCGGTACCGGAGTACGTCGACGGCTACGCGCAGGTCGCACAGGTCGTCCAGTGCCTGCAGACGTTCTCCTCGGGCGGGCGCAACACGGTGCTGACCGCGACCGACCTCGGCGGCGGCCGGCTGTTCCTCTCCTCCGCCAACGCGCAGGAGGCGGCGCGCTTCGTCGACGAGACGCTCGGCCCGATCCTCGCCGACCGCGCGCGCGAGGAGGTCCTCGCGACGCTCGACACGTACTTCCACCACGACCGCAGCGTCCGCCTGGCCGCGCAGGCGCTCGGCGTCCACGAGAACACCATCCGCTACCGGCTGAGCCGGATCGAGGAGCTCACGCGGATGGCGGTCACGACCGAGGCCGAGGCGCAGTTCAACGTCCAGCTCGCGCTGCTCGTGCTGCGACTGCAGGGCCACCTGCCCTGGCATCTCGGCGACGACTGACCGGGACGCGCACCCGTCGCGGTCGCGATGCCGCGATGGCGGGACGCTGGACATCCTCGGCGCGCGCGCCTGGACGGAGATCCAAGGG
>JALRCL010000725.1 GCA_023268575.1 Patulibacter sp. | reverse complement strand
ACGGCGGCCGCCTCGGCGAGGAGATCGTCCCGGTGACGATCAAGGGCCGCAAGGGCGACACGGTCGTCGACACCGACGAGGGCCCGCGCCGCGGCAGCTCCCTGGAGGCGCTCGCGAAGCTCCCCGGCCTCGTCAAGGGCGGCTCGCACACGGCGGGCAACTCGCCGGGCGTCAACGACGGCGCCGGCGCGCTCGTCGTGGCCTCGGACGAGTGGGCCGCGGCCAACGGCAAGGAGGTCCTCGGCGAGGTCGTCGCCTTCGGCCAGGCCGCCGGCGAGTTCCCGAACCTCCTCACGACCCCCGGCAAGGCGTCGGCCAAGGCGCTCGAGAAGGCCGGCCTGAAGCCGTCCGACGTCGACGTCTGGGAGATCAACGAGGCGTTCGCGTCCGTCGCCCTGAACACGATCAAGGACCTCGGCATCGACGAGGACCGCGTGAACGTCAACGGCGGCGCGATCGCGCTCGGCCACCCGCTCGGCGCGTCGGGCGCCCGCATCATCGGCTCGGCCCTGCTCGAGCTGCGCCGCCGCGGCGGCGGCATCGCCGTCGCTACCGCGTGCTCGGGCACGGGCCAGGGCGACGCGGTCGTCATCAAGGTCGGCTGACCCCGTCCGCGCGTCGGCCGGGGTCTGCCGCCCCGGGCCCCGGTCGACGCACGCGACACGCCGTTCACGGAACGCTGAGGGACGCTCGCTACCCTCGCCCGGTGACCGCCGACGCCCCGGACGACACCGCGCCCGAGCCCGCTCCGGGCCTGCGCGCGGCGGCCTTCTTCGACCTCGACAAGACGCTCGTCGCCGGGTCGTCGGGCTTCTACTGGGCCCGGGCGGCGGCCGCCCACGGGCTCATCTCGCGGCGGCGCCTGGCCGCCGACGGCTGGGAGAACGTGAAGTTCCGCCTCCGCGGGTCGACCGACGACTCGACCCGCAAGGTCTGGGAGCGCGTCGGCGCGTTCCTCGCCGGCCAGCGCGTGCGGGACTTCGAGCGTCTCTCGCCGCGGGTCCTCGCGGGCGTCCTGCCCCGCCTCTATCCCGAGATGCTCGCGATCGCCTGGGAGCACCAGGACGAGGGCCGGCCGATCTACATCGTCACCGCGTCGACGCAGGAGACGGCGTCGATGATCGCGGACATCCTCTTCTTCGACGGGGCGGTCGGCGCGCCGCTCGAGCAGGTCGACGGGCGCTACACGGGGCGGCTCGCCGGCCCCATGACCTACCGCGAGGGCAAGGCCGAGGCGATCCGGCAGCTCGCCGAGCGCGACGGGTTGGACCTCGCGGCGTCGTGGGCGTACTCCGACAGCGAGTCCGACCTGCCGATGCTCCGCGCGGTCGGCCGGCCGGTGGCGGTCAACCCGGACCGCGAGCTCGCCCGCGTCGCGAAGCAGGAGGGGTGGGAGGTGGTCCGCCTGGAGCGGATCGCGACGCACCTGAAGAGCGCTGCCGCCCTCGTGGCGATCGCCGCGCTCGGAGGGCTCGGGCGCGCCGCCAGCGCGGGCCGTCCGGCCGGCGGGATCGGCCGCCGCCGGGGCTGATCGGTCCGGGCCCGGACCGCCGCGCGGGCGGTTCGCTACAGTTCCGCGCGTCATAACCCAGCCGAATCCCGGTCGTGCGACGACCGGG